>CAYNOE010000090.1:8249-11011 GCA_964398745.1 uncultured Lachnobacterium sp. | reverse complement strand
CACCTATGAAATCGTGCTTGCCGATGCAATTGCAAGGTTTAAAAAGGCACAGGGATATGATGTGCGTTTCCAGACCGGAACGGACGAACACGGGCAGAAGATACAGGAAAAAGCGGAAAGCGCCGGCATTACCCCGAAGGAATATGTGGACGGGATTTCCGGGGAAGTAAAACGTATCTGGGACCTGATGAATACTTCTTATGATAAATTTATCCGGACCACGGATAAAGACCATGAAAAATGCGTACAGAAAATATTTAAAAAACTGTACGACCAGGGAGATATTTATAAGGGCGCATATGAAGGACTGTACTGTACCCCGTGTGAATCCTTCTGGACGGAATCCCAGCTTGTGGACGGGAAATGCCCGGACTGCGGCAGGGAGGTAAAGCCTGCAAAGGAAGAAGCGTATTTCTTTAAAATGAGCAAATATGCTGACCGTCTGATTGAATATATCAATACCCACGATGAATTTATCCAGCCGGTATCCAGAAAGAATGAAATGATGAACAATTTCCTGCTTCCGGGACTGCAGGATCTGTGTGTGTCCCGTACCTCGTTCAGCTGGGGAATTCCGGTGGATTTTGATCCAAAGCATGTGACCTATGTGTGGCTTGACGCACTGACAAACTATATTACCGGAATCGGTTATGATCCGGACGGTTCTTCTGACATGTTTAAAGAGAACTGGCCTGCCGACCTTCACCTGATTGGAAAAGACATTGTCCGTTTCCATACCATTTACTGGCCGATTTTCCTGATGGCACTGGATCTGCCGCTGCCTAAACAGGTTTTCGGACATCCGTGGCTCCTGCAGGGCGGCGAAAAAATGAGCAAATCCAAAGGAAATGTGATTTATGCGGACGATATGGCGGAGCTGTTCGGCGTGGATGCAACACGTTACTTTGTTCTGCATGAAATGCCGTTTGACAATGACGGAATCATTACATGGGAGCTTGTCATTGAACGTTTTAATTCCGACTTGGCCAATATCCTTGGAAATCTGGTGAACCGCACTGTTTCCATGAGTAATAAATATTTTGACGGAGTGGTAAAATCCACGGGTGCGACCGCTAATGTGGACGAAGACTTAAAGGCAGTTGTTACAGGGACAAAAGAACGTATTGAGAAAAAAATGGATGAGCTGCGTGTGGCAGACGCTATTTCTGAAGTGTTTACCCTGTTCCGCCGCTGCAACAAATATATTGATGAAACGGAACCGTGGGTACTTGCAAAAGACGAAGGAAAGCAGGAGCGCCTTGCAGAAGTATTATATAATCTTGCAGAGTCCATTACAATTGGAGCATGTCTGCTTCATCCGTTTTTGCCGGAGACAGCAGAAAAGATCGTGGCACAGCTTAACACAAATCTGCGTGATTTTGACGAACTGGACCAGTTTGGGCTTTATCCAAATGGCACAAAGGTAACAAAAACGCCGGAAATCCTTTTTGCAAGGCTTGACGCAAAAGAAATTATGCCAAAAGTAGACGAAATCCGTGCAAAACAGAAAGCCGAATATGAGGAAGAGCAGAGAAAGCTCGGACTTATGCCGGAGGAAGAGGAGCCGGGCATTGATATTGAGCCTAAGGAAGAAATTACATTTGAGGAATTTTCTAAAATGCAGTTTCAGGTAGGGGAGATTTTGTCCTGCGAAGCCGTGGCAAAATCCAAAAAACTGCTTTGTTCACAAGTGAAAATCGGAAGCCAGGTGAAGCAGATTGTGTCCGGAATCCGAAAGGATTACACGCCGGAGGAAATGGTCGGCAAAAAGGTAATGGTTCTTGTAAATTTAAAGCCTGCAAAGCTTGCCGGGGTTCTTTCCGAGGGAATGCTTCTGTGCGCGGAGGATGAAAACGGTGTGCTTTCACTGATGACGCCGGAAAAGAAAATGCCAAGCGGAGCGGAAATCTGTTAGGAGAAAAAGCTTATGGAAATCATGGATATTGTAGATGATAACGGAATACCAACGGGAGAAACGGTTGAACGTGCGCAGGCGCATAAGAATGGAGTACAGCACAGAACTGCACACGTATGGATTGCCCGGAAAAAAGGTCAGGCAGTGGAACTGCTTTTACAGAAACGCTGCAGGGACAAGGATTCGTTTCCGGGCTGCTATGATATTTCCAGTGCCGGACATATTCCTGCCGGTGTAGACTATATTCCGTCTGCACTTCGGGAGTTAAAAGAAGAGCTTGGAGTTGAAGCTGACGCAGGGGACTTTATTGACTGCGGTCTCAGCCGTCTGGAGCTGCATGGGCATTTTCACGGGGAGGAATTTTTTGACCGGCAGGTCAGCCGGGTGTTTTTACTCTGGCTGGACAGGGAGGCGGAGGATTTTGCTATCCAGAAGGAAGAGATTGAAAGTGTCACATGGATGGAATTTGAAGCCTGCAAAAAAGCAGTGGTAAACATGACAATTCCAAACTGTATTGATATCCGTGAGCTGGAAATGCTGGAAAAACACTTTTAAAGGGGAAAGGTTGAAAGATTGAAAATGTACAACACGATTACAGAGAATGCGTCCCTTGAGGAATTAAAACAGGCTTTTGGGGAACTGAATAAAAAAATGGAGGAGCTTGAGTCCCAGGAACCGGAGGATGAAAACAGCCATGCATATGAGGAGTGGGAGAAGGAATGCGAAAACCTTGCTGTCCGCTCCGAAACGATAATGACATGGATTGACCGGAAAATGACAGCAGGGCTGCAATAAGATTATGATATTTGAAACACATGCGCATTATGATGATGAGCAGTTTAATGAG
>CAYNOE010000090.1:0-8149 GCA_964398745.1 uncultured Lachnobacterium sp. | reverse complement strand
TAAGATTATGATATTTGAAACACATGCGCATTATGATGATGAGCAGTTTAATGAGGATAGGGAAGAGGTGCTTTTAGACCTTCCTAAAAAAGGGATAACTCCGGTTATTAATGTGGGAGCATCCATTGGGTCAACAAAGACAAGCCTTGCGCTTGCGGAAAAATATGATTATATTTATGCGGCAGTCGGCGTTCATCCAAGTGACATCGGGGATTTAAATGAAGAAAGCTTTGCATGGCTGACAGAGCAGACGAAGCATGAAAAGACTGTTGCAGTCGGGGAAATCGGACTGGATTATTACTGGGAAAAGGACAGCAGTGTGCAGGAAAAGCAGCGGTATTGGTTTAAGAGACAGCTTGAACTTGCAAAGTCTGTGAAACTTCCGGTAATCATTCATTCCAGGGATGCAGCAGATGACACCATGAAAGTGATGCAGGAAGTAAATGCCAGTGAAATACCGGGTGTGATTCACTGTTATTCCTATTCTCCGGAACTTGCACAGGAATTTATCAAAATGGGTTATTATATCGGCGTGGGCGGAGTAGTGACATTTAAAAATGCAAAAAAGCTGGTCCGCACGGTGGAGCAGATTCCGATGGAGAGGATTCTGCTGGAAACAGACTGTCCGTACATGGCACCGGAGCCGCACCGCGGAAGCCGCAACGATTCCCGGAATATCCCGTTTGTGATTGCAAAGATTGCTGAAATCAAGGGACTTGCGCCGGAGGAGGTGGAGGAAACAGCAAGGGAGAATGCGTTTAGGCTGTTTCAGCCTGGCAGACTGTGAGGTGATATTTATATGAGAGAAATCATCTGTTTCCACAATCCGGAGGAGGTAAACGGATATTTAAGTAACTGGTATCTTTCGGATTTTCGTATAGGAAATACCCGCTATTCCTCCATGGAACAGTATATGATGCACCAGAAAGCGCTTCTTTTTCATGATGGAGATACGGCGGAAATGATACGGGATACTTCTAATGTGGGTAAAATTAAAGCCCTGGGGCGTTTTGTAAAAAATTATGAAGATGTGATATGGAATGGGATGCGTCAGCTCATTGTTTGTCAGGGACTGCTTGAAAAGTTCCGCCAGAACAATGATTTGCAGCAGAAGCTTCTTGCCACACAAAACAGTATTCTTGCAGAGTGTGCCGTTCAGGACAAAATATGGGGAATCGGTCTGTCCATGAAGGATGAAAAACGGTATGACATAAATGAATGGAAGGGGCAGAATCTGCTGGGATTTTCCCTGATGCATGTGCGTAAAGAATTAGAGCAGAGCAAATATTGTATCAGGATGAAGTAAGAGGTTCTCTGCTTATTATTGCAGACAGAGTAATTGATTTAATTTATCTAAAATATTTGAAAGCAGCGATATCCTACCACAAGGAAACAAGAGTGGAAACATATCCATTTGCACGGGATGCGGTGAGGGAAGCTGTGTTTAATGCACTGATTCATTGTAATTGGGCAGATAATATTCCTATACAGATTCGAATTGAAGAAGATGTGATGTATATCAGCAACAGCAGTATGCTGCCTTTTGGCTGGACAGCAGAAACATTGATGCATTCCCATTCTTCAAAGCCTTTTAATCCGGACATTGCCAGAGTTTTTTATCGGGTAGGTTACATTGAAAGTTGGGGACGTGGCATTCAAAAAATATGTGATGCCTGTAAAATGCTTGGTGCAGATGAACCAGAGTATATTGTTCATGGTGGAGATATTACGCTTAAATTTAATGCTCTTCAAAGTGCCAGGGTGCCAGAATCCATAGCGACAAAAAATTGGGATGTCACAAAGGATGTCACAAAGGAAATGGAAGTTTTAGATTTGCTGCGAGAAGATGCATCTATGACAACGACAGAAATGGCACAGAAATTATCTGTGAACAGAAGAACAGTACAAAGAGAACTTGAAAAATTAAAAAAGAAAAATTGCATTGAACGTAAAGGCGGCAGGCGTTATGGATATTGGGAAATTCATGAATAGAATATTAGCCAAATAGAGAATATCAATTTGGTGTAAAAATTCCCCTTATCCGAAATCACTGTCCGTACCATTGAAAATTATACAAAGATATGGAAGAAAAACATATGGAAACGGAAGTTTGCCGGAATGCCCATACAGACTGTGGCATACTGCCTGCACCAGAATGACGGAAACAGGGATGGCCATAGGACTCTGCAGGAGATTATGGGACACGGCAACCTTACAAAACTGTAAGATGAACAGGGAGAAATGTAAGCTGATGAAATGGCGGGGCATTTCTCCCTGTTTTATAATAAACTGGAAAACGAAATAAAAACGAAAGGAACGAAATATAAAAATGTCAATCTTAGAAGTAAGCCATTTGAAAAAAATCTACACGACGCGCCTTGGGGGAAACCAGGTGGAAGCGCTGCATGATGTATCGTTTTCCGTGGAAAAGGGCGAATACATCGCAATTATGGGTGAAAGTGGATCGGGAAAAACGACGCTTTTAAACATTCTGGCGGCACTTGATAAACCGACCAGCGGGGAGGTTATTTTAGAAAAAAACTGCCTGACAAAAATCAGGGAATCACAGATTGCAGCGTTTAGGCGGGATAATCTTGGATTCGTATTTCAGGATTTTAACCTGCTGGACACTTTTTCCATAAAGGACAACATTTTTCTGCCGCTTGTACTTGCAGGAAAAAGTTACAAAGAAATGGAAAGTCTTATGCTTCCCATCGCAAAAAAGCTTGGAATCAGTGGTTTACTGGAAAAATATCCGTATGAGGTTTCCGGAGGACAGAAACAGCGTACTGCAGTTGCAAGGGCGCTTATTACATCCCCGAAACTGATTCTTGCGGATGAGCCGACCGGGGCCCTGGATTCCAGGGCATCTGATGAGCTGTTGTCGCTTTTTTCGGAAATTCATAAAGACGGGCAGACAATTCTTATGGTCACCCATTCCGTAAAAGCGGCAAGCCATGCCGGGAGGGTATTGTTTATCAAGGACGGGGAGGTGTTCCACCAGATTTACAGGGGGGAGCAGTCCAACGAGGAACTGTACCAGAATATTTCAAATACCTTAACCATACTGGCAACGGGAGGTGAGCATTCATGAAAACAGGATTTTACCCAAAGCTGGCATGGACCGGAATCAGGAAAAACCGGCAGGTTTATCTTCCCTATATCCTGACCTGCACCGGTATGGCGGCGATGTATTACATTCTTTCTTATTTGAACGTCATGAATGAACTGGATGTGATGGCGGGCGGAAACGTCATGGCTCAGATTCTGGGGCTGGGATGCGGTGTGCTTTCCGTGTTTGCATTTATTTTTCTGTTTTATACCAATTCGTTTCTCATACGGAGGAGGAAAAAGGAATTTGGTCTGTATAATATTCTCGGTATGGGAAAACCGAACCTTATCCGAATCCAGTTATGGGAAAGTATTATGATTGCATTTATATCCCTGACTGCAGGAATCCTGTGCGGCATTGCGCTGTCCAAGCTGGTAGAGCTTGTTGTGTTAAATGTGATTCGGGCAGAGGTAGCCTATTCCTTTTCCGTTCCGGCAGCAGCAGTCATTTCCACATTGAAGGTATTTGGCGTTATTTTTCTGTTTCTTTTTATAAACAGTGTGCGGCAGATTCATGTGACAAACCCGATTGCGCTTTTGCACAGTGAAAGCGTTGGGGAAAAGCGGCCGAAGGCAAACTGGTTTCTGGCGCTGCTTGGAGCAGTGCTTCTGGGGATTGCCTATTATCTTGCGGTAACAATTAAGAGTCCGGTTGCTGCGCTGGTAGTGTTTTTTATTGCGGTCATTATGGTTATTCTGGCAACCTACCTGTTGTTTATCGCAGGTTCGGTTACAGTGTGCTTTCTGCTTAAAAAGAATAAGCGGTATTATTATAAAACAAGGCATTTTGTGTCGGTATCGTCTATGCTGTACCGCATGAAACGAAACGGTGCGGGGCTTGCATCCATCTGTATTCTGTCTACAATGGTGCTGGTAATGGTTTCCGCTACAACCTGTCTGTATGCAGGGATTGAGGATAATATAAACCGGCGGCTTGGACGTGATATCCAGATGGATTATTATTCTGTAAATGATGATATTTTTGCGGGTGAGCAGGAAAAAATAAAGCGGATTCTGGAAAGTAAAAATAAGACGGCAGAAAACAGCATGATGTACCACAGTTGTGAGCAGAGGGGGTATTTTTTAGGAAACCGAGTGGTGACATACTTCGGAAAACTGGAAAGCGGTGATTTGGTTTCCTCTGAAAGTTACGAAATGTATTTTGTGCCGTTATCGGATTACAACGGCGTTATGGGGGAAAATGAAACGCTGGACAGGGGGGAGTGTATTGTTTATTCACCGGACGGGTTTGAAAAGACGGTTATGAATTTTGATGAATTTGGAAAAATGAAAGTAAAAAAGCAGGCGGATGAATTTCCGGGTTCGGAGAGCGCAGTGATGGGGGATGGCACGCTGTATATCTGTACAGGGGATGAGGATTATCAAAAGCTGGTAAAGCTGTGTGGGGAGTACCTCGAAAAAAATGGCGGAGACCGCACAAAAGCGGAACATATCCGTTACGGTTTTGACCTGGATGGTTCAGATGAGGAAGAACTGCAAATTTATAAGGAACTGCAGCGGAAGCTGAAAGGAGGGGATGTGGCAGTTGGGATAGAGAGCAAAGTATCGCTGCGTGCGGATTTTTATCATCTTTACGGTTCGCTGTTTGTGTTTGGAATCCTGCTTGGCACCGTGTTCCTTGCAGCCATGATTTTAATAATGTATTACAAACAGGTCAGCGAAGGTTATGAGGACAGGGAGCGGTTTACCATCATGCAGAAAGTTGGCATGACAAAACAGGAAATACGAAGCAGTATCAATTCACAAGTTCTGACTGTCTTTTTCCTGCCGTTATTTGCCGCAGGGCTGCATCTTTTGTTTGCGTTTCCGATAGTTTCCAAGATGCTTGCATTATTTGCCTGCCGCAACACCGTACTGATTTTCGGGGTTACACTGTGCTGCTATCTGGCGTTTGCCCTGCTGTATGTGGTTGTGTATTATATCACTTCACATTCTTATTACCGTCTGGTAAGTAATGGTTCGGGGCGGATTCAGTAACTATTCGGCAGAAGGTTTAATCATTACGTTTGTTGCAGGAGTCCGCAATCTTTCATGGAATTATAGAAGAAAATGTGATAATATAAAAGAAAACAAACAGGAATAAGAGGATCTGAAAGATGCGAAGGATACTGGTAGTGGATGATGCACAGACAAACCGTGATCTGTTACATGCGATACTGGAAGATAATTATAAAATAGAAACGGCTGAAAACGGAATGCAGGCGCTGCAGATACTGCAGGAACATGAATCGGATCTGTCCGCCGTCCTTCTGGATCTGCTGATGCCGGAAATGGACGGTTTTACCGTCATTATGGAAATGAAACAGCATTCCTGGCTGGAGCAGATTCCGGTTCTTGTCATTACCAGCGATACTTCGCCGGACATCGAAAGCCAGTGCCTGGAGCTGGGGGTTGCCGATTTTATCCGCAAACCGTTCGACAGCTCCATTGTCAGAAACCGTGTGAAAAATACGATTGAACTCTTTGAGCGCAAAAATGAGCTTGGCCGCAAGGTGGAGGAACAGGAGGAAGCCCTGCGGCAGCGGGACAGGATTATCCAGATTCAGGCAGGAAAGCTGCGGGAGATCAAATCCTTCAACCGCCTGATGATGGAATATCATTTTGCAATTATGGAAGTGGAAACAAGACTCAAAGTTTTGAATGAGGAATTTTCCCAGAAATATAAAAGAAATCCTTTTGAATCCATTAAAAGCCGCCTGAAATCGCCGGAAAGCATCTATGAAAAGCTGCAGAGAAAGGGATATCCTGCCACCGTGGAAAACATTAGGGAACACCTGACCGACGTAGCAGGTCTTCGCGTCATCTGTTCTTTTCCGGATGATATCTACCGGCTGGCAAACCTTTTTACCAGACAGGGGGACATTTCCCTGCTAAAGAAAAAGGATTATATCCAGAAACCGAAGGAATCCGGTTACCGCAGCCTTCATCTGATTTTAAACGTTCCGGTCTTTTTATCCAGTGAAGTGCGCTATGTCAAAACGGAAATCCAGTTCCGCACCATTGCGATGGACTTCTGGGCAAGCCTGGAACACAAAATGCGCTACAAGAAAAACGTGGAAAATGCAGAAGAGGTTGCGGCGCAGCTGAAAGAGTGTGCCGCAACCATTGAAATGCTCGATTACCAGATGCAGGATATCCGCAATAAAATTGATATTACAGATTAATTTTTATATTTTACAGCCGTTCCGTATGCCATGACTTCCGGAGGTCATGCCCACACTAAAAACTACTTTTGCCGGTGGAAGATGTGATAATTAAGTTATTCCATTCCGATTTTCGTGTGTTCCAGATAAATCCGCACCGTAGTACCCTGATCCACGACCGATTCCACGGTAATTTTGTGCCCCAGGTTCTGGCAGATTCTTTTGCACAGATACAGACCGAGCCCGGATGCTTTTTTATCTTCATGTCCGTTAAATCCGGTAAAACCTTTTTCAAAAATCCGTGGAAGGTCTTCCGGTGCAATCCCGATTCCGGTATCTGAAATACAAAGGGTTTCCGGCGGTTCCATTGAAATCGTGATTTGTCCTTTTTTCGTATATTTTAAGGCATTGGACAGTATCTGCTCAATTACAAAGAGCAGCCACTTTTCGTCAGTCAGGGCCTGCAAGCATAAGGGTTCGTAGGAAAGCTGAATCTTTTTTCCAATAAACTGCGAAGCCATGCGCTTTACAGCCTGCCGCACGATAGAGTCCAGTTCGTATTCCTTCAGCACATAATCGGTGCTGTCACTGTCCAGCCGCAGATAGCAGAGAACCATTTCCACATACTGTTCAATCTTCTGCAGGTCTCCGCGAAGTTCCCGGCACAGTGCATCATCCTTTCCCTGCAGCGTGAGGTGCATGGAGGCAATCGGGGTTTTGATCTGGTGTATCCAGACGGTGTAATAATCCATCATGTCAGCATAGCGGCGGCTGTTTTCCATAACAAGCTCTTTTTGTTTTTCTGTAAGGGAAGTAATAATGTTCCGGTAATCCTTTTCGATACACGACTGAGTATCCGGCAGATAAGCAGGCAGCGGCTGTCTGGAAAGCTGCAGAAGGTAATTGTGCTTTTTGTAAAAACGGGTAAAATTCACCATAAAAACAATTCCTGCAGCAGGCAGAAATGTCAGCAGGATAAAACCCAGTACCTGTAAAGAAAGATGGAACAGTAAAAAATAAACGGCGCAAAGTACTATAAAGTATAGAAATAAAAGGAAAGATTTTACATGTTCCCTAAGATACAAACCCAGTAGTTTCATAATTTTTACTCCAAAAGATATCCCATTCCGATTTTTGTGGTAATAAAATCCGTTAAGCCTGCCTTGTCCAGTTTCTTCCGCAGACGGTTTACATTTACAGAAAGTGTGTTTTCATCCACAAAGCTTTCACTTTCCCAGAGGCATTCCATCAGATATTCACGGCTGACCACTGTTCCCTTTTGTTTCATCAGCGTCTGCAGAATGCGGAATTCATTTTTAGTCAGTTCGATTTTTATATCATGATAGGTTAAAACGGCATCCGCCAGGTTTAACAGTGCACCGCGGTGCTCAATGACCGGTATTTGTCCGCCAAAGTCGTAGGTACGGCGCAGCATTGCCTGAATCTTTGCCATAAGAATATCCATGTCAAACGGCTTGGAAATAAAATCATCACCGCCCATATTCATTGCCATCACAATATTCATTTTGTCAGAAGCAGAAGAGATAAAAATTACCGGAATCTGGGAAACCTTACGGATTTCACTGCACCAGTGGTATCCGTTAAAAAAGGGCAGTGTGATATCCATAAGAACCAGATGCGGCATATATTCAGAAAATTCTTCCATCAGATTTCTGAAATTTTCGACACATGCCGCATGCAGTCCCCATGTTTTTAGTTGTTTTTCTATTGCATGGGCAATCCCCATATCATCTTCCGCAATCAGGATGCGGTATTCTTTTTCTTCCATGTCTTTCCTTTCCGGCTGTTTACTGGTTATTTATGGCGATTTTAAGTATATCATGTTTTGACGGATTATGAAATATATCTTTTGT
>CAYNOE010000089.1:0-11053 GCA_964398745.1 uncultured Lachnobacterium sp. | reverse complement strand
TGAAATTTAACTACATACTCTTTTGCTTACGTTACTTGTTAAATTTTTAACATGTTTCAATATATATTATTATACATTTTTATCCAGATTTTGAAAGTGTTTTTGTGAAAAAATTTTACAATAATGGAAAAAATTCCGGTTTCCGGCTGGAAAAGACGCAGTAATAGCGGAATCCGGCGTCTGAAAGAAGCTTTGGAATTTTTTCAAATTCAAAGGCGACATATTCCGGGGCATGTGCGTCTGCGCCGGTGGTAATGATTTCACCGCCGAGTTCGTGGTAGCGGGAGAGGATTTCCTCTGCCGGGTTTGGATGTTCCAGTCCGGCCCTGTAGCCTGCCGTGTTTATTTCAATGCCTTTTCCCATGCTGATTAATTTCCGGAGAATTTCATCAATGACGTCTGCGTACTTCTTATAGGAATAGAATTTATTTTTGTCCGGACCGTAGCGGACGACATAATCCAGGTGCCCGTATACATCAAAGTCCGCGTCTGTGTCCAGGTTTTCCAGTATGGATTCAAAATATTCCAGGTAGGCGGTGTCTTCGCTCTTTCCCTCATAGTATTCGCTGTAGTAGGGGTCCATATTATGTACCACATGCGATGAACCGATGACAAAGTCAAAAGGAAAGGATGCGGTTATATGTTTGTTTTTTTCGCAGACCTGCGGCTGCAGCCCGAGTTCGATTCCCTGGAGGATGCGAAGCTTTCCCCTGTACTGCGCTTTGAGTTTTGTGGTTTCTTCTATATATAGGGGAAGGTCGGGCAGGAATAAATCCGGTTCCTTCGGGTAATCATAATCCAGATGTTCCGTAAAGCAGATACCGGCAAGTCCCTTTTTTATGGCGGCATCCGCCATGGCACCGCAGTCCGCATCGCTGTCGCCGGAGTAATGGCTGTGCATGTGTGTGTCCCAGAGCATATTTTTTTCTCCTTTTTTGCTTTTATAGTACTTGTTTTATTGTACCCTAAAAAATACATTTAGTCAAAAAATTAACAATGTTATACAAAAAGACTTGAACTTTCGGTAAATATTGGGTAAAATAGTAGAAGGCTGGGACATGTGTTCCATACAGTTAATAACAATATTTACAAATTCTAGGAGGAATTAAGAATGGCAGTAAGAGTTGCAATCAATGGATTCGGCCGTATCGGTCGTCTTGCTTTCAGACAGATGTTCGGAGCAGAAGGTTACGAAGTAGTAGCAATCAACGATTTGACAAGCCCTAAGATGCTGGCTCACTTATTAAAGTATGACAGCTCACAGGGAAAATACGCTTTGGCTGACAAGGTAAAGGCCGGAGAGGATTCTATCACGGTTGATGGAAAGGAAATCAAGATTTACGCTTTCCCGGACGCAAATAACTGCCCATGGGGTGATTTAAAGGTTGACGTAGTATTAGAGTGTTCCGGATTCTACACCAGCAAGGAAAAGGCCCAGGCACACATCAACGCAGGAGCGCGTAAGGTAGTTATTTCTGCACCTGCAGGAAATGACCTTCCTACTATCGTTTACAATGTAAACCACGAGACATTAAAGCCGGAGGATACCATTATCTCTGCAGCTTCATGTACAACAAACTGCCTTGCACCAATGGCTAAGGCATTAAATGACCTTGCAGGCATCAAGTCTGGTATCATGAGCACCATTCATTCTTACACAGGTGATCAGATGACACTTGACGGTCCGCAGAGAAAGGGCGATTTAAGACGTTCCCGTGCAGCAGCTATCAATATTGTGCCGAACAGCACCGGTGCTGCAAAGGCTATCGGACTGGTTATTCCGGAATTAAACGGCAAGTTAATCGGAAGCGCACAGCGTGTTCCATGCCCTACAGGTTCTACAACAATCTTAGTTGCAACTGTTGAGAAGTCTGTAACAAAAGAGCAGATCAATGAGTTCATGAAGAATGCAGCTACCGAGTCATTTGCATACAATGATGAGGAAATCGTTTCTTCTGATATCATCGGAAGCACAGCAGGATCTATCTTCGATGCTACCCAGACCATGGTGGGCGAGGACAATCTGGTACAGGTTGTTTCATGGTATGACAACGAGAACAGCTATACTTCCCAGATGGTTCGTACAATCAAGTACTTCTCTGAGTTAGGATAAGAAGAAAAAAGTTCAGGAACTTAATAAACACGCAGGTGTTTCACGAGAGGTCCGGCCTTAGGGCCGGACTTCTTTCTATTAAAAATATCATTAATAGCTGCTAAAAGCGGCGGAATGGGGTGTATTATGGCATTAAATAAAAAAACAGTTGATGATATCAATGTAAAGGGTAAAAGAGTGCTCGTAAGATGTGATTTCAACGTACCTTTAAAGGGCGGTGAGATTACCGATGATACACGTATCAAAGCAGCACTTCCTACCATCCAGAAGCTTGTAAAGGACGGCGGAAAGGTAATCCTCTGCTCACACCTTGGCAAGGTAAAGAATGGCCCGAACGAGGGAGAGTCATTAGCACCGGTTGCAAAGAGACTGGAAGAAGTGCTTGGGCAGTCCGTAAACTTCGTGTCTGATTACAATGTAACCGGGGAAGCTGCCACAAAAGCGGTTGCTGACATGAAAGAGGGCGAGATTGTATTACTGCAGAATACCCGTTTCCGCGGAACTGAGGAGACAAAAAACGGGGAGCAGTTCTCCAAAGAGCTGGCTGACCTTGCTGACGTATATGTATGCGATGCTTTTGGTTCTTCCCACAGGGCACATGCTTCCGTGGCAGGTGTTACGAAGTTCATCAGTGAAAAAGGCGGGGAGAATGCAGTCGGATACCTGATGCAGAAAGAAATTGATTTCCTTGGTAATGCTGTTGAAAATCCGGTCCGCCCGTTTGTTGCAATTCTTGGCGGCGCTAAAGTTGCAGACAAACTGAATGTTATCAACAACCTGCTGGAAAAATGCGATACCTTAATTATCGGCGGAGGTATGGCTTACACATTTATTAAGGCACAGGGCTATGAAATCGGAAAGTCCCTCTGCGATGACGAGAAGCTTGACTACTGTAAAGAAATGATGGAAAAGGCAGAGAAGATGGGCAAAAAGATTCTGCTTCCGGTTGATTCCGTAACTATCACGGATTTCCCGAACCCGATTGATGCAGATGTTTCCGCTGACGTGCAGAACTGTGATATTACCGATATGCCTGCAGACCGTGAAGGCTGTGATATCGGACCGAAGTCTGCAGAGATGTTTGCGGATGCAGTGAAGTCCGCAAAGACCGTTGTATGGTACGGACCGATGGGCGTATTTGAGAACCCGACACTTGCAGCAGGTACGCTTGCAGTGGCAAAGGCTCTTGCAGAGACTGATGCAACCACCATTATCGGCGGCGGGGATTCCGCAGCAGCAGTCAACCAGATGGGTTATGCAGACAAGATGAGCCATATTTCTACAGGCGGCGGCGCTTCCCTTGAGTTCTTAGAGGGCAAGGAGCTTCCGGGCGTTATGGCAGCAGATGATAAATAATTGTAATATTCCTGCATAGCAGGGATATTGCCTACGCAGACCGTACCGCGCCAGCGGATTTCAAATGCGGTTTGCTCCATGTGAAAAGGAGAATATTATGGCAAGAAAAAAGATTGTAGCCGGAAACTGGAAAATGAACATGACACCGAGCCAGGCGGTGAAGCTGGTGGAGGAACTGAAGCCGCTTGTCCGGTCGGACAGTGTGGACGTGGTATACTGCGTTCCGGCAATTGATATTGTTCCGGTTGTTGAGGCTGTTAAGGGCACAAACGTGGAAGTTGGTGCGGAAAATATGTATTTCGAGGACAAGGGTGCATATACCGGGGAAATTTCCGCGGAAATGCTTGTGGATGCAGGCGTTAAGTATGTGGTTTTAGGCCATTCCGAGAGACGCGACTACTTTAAGGAAGATGACGAGCTGTTAAATAAGAAGGTAAAGAAGGCATTTGCTGCCGGACTTACCCCGATTCTGTGCTGCGGCGAGTCACTGGAGCAGAGGGAAATGGGAGTTACCATTGACTGGATTCGTTTACAGATTAAGTCTGACCTTGCAGGAATTCCTGCATCTGATGTTGCAAAGATGGTCATTGCCTATGAGCCAATCTGGGCAATCGGAACCGGTAAGACCGCAACTTCAGACCAGGCTGAGGAAGTATGCGCGGCAATCCGTGCCTGCATCAGTGAAATTTATGATGCAGCAACCGCAGATGCAGTACGCATCCAGTACGGTGGCTCTGTAAATGCAGGAAATGCTGCAGAACTGTTTGGAAAACCGGATATCGACGGCGGACTGGTCGGCGGTGCAAGCTTAAAAGCCGATTTCGGCAAAATTGTCAACTACTAAAAACTGCCGGGATTCATTAAATTTAAGAAAGAATTAAGTGTAAACTCACTTCAATTTGTGGAAAATACATAATTGGAGTGAGTTTTACTATGCAGGAATTTATGCAGTATGAAAAAGATATAAAACTTCGCTGGCATCAGTCTTGAAAATAAGCCATTTTCATTGTATACTTGTTTTGCAAAGGAGAGATTATGAAAAAACAACGCCTGATTCGAACAGGGATATTGCTGCTTTTTTGTGTCGTGCTTGCGGGAATCTGTATCTCAAACAGACCATCCGGAACCGCAAGGACAGAAAAAACAGCAGACAGACATATAACAGCCCCGGCAAAAAAAACAGATACCGAAAAAGAGGAAGCATACCCGGCGGGTGCATTTGAGGGAACAAAGGATTTGCAGACAGCCGAGCAGGCGCTTCTCAGGATAGAAGCAGGTGCGAAGTCAGACATATTCGGCGGTTATCCGGTGGATGAAAGTTTTCTGGGGTGGCTCGGTTCCAGGTACGGGACAGATACACTTGTAAAGCTGGCGGATTATATGGAAAAAAAAGATGCCGGAGTAAATCTCTGGTATGAAGCGCTGCAAAAAAGTATCCATGTGCTCTGGAGCGAGTACAAAAAAGATTACTATGCCTCTGACAAATGGGATGATATTATATGGAAGGAAGCAAGGGACGCTTCCTGTATCCGGCTGGATTTTATAGGCGATATCAATCTGGATTCCGAATGGTGTACCATGAAAACGGCGGGAAGCATTGCAGGGGTTTCAGACTGTATTTCAAACGAGGTAAAAAAAGAACTGCAGTCTGCAGATTTTACCATGGTAAACAATGAATTTGTTTATACTTCATCGAAAGATAATGCACAGGACAAGGAATATATTTTCGGTGCAGATAAAGAAGCTGTAAACGCCCTTAAAGTTTTCGGGACGGATATGGTTTCCGTAGCCAATAACCATGTATTTGACTATGGAAAGCAGGGCTTTCTGGATACGCTGGACACACTGGAAAAGAATAAAGTCGTATCCAGCGGCGGCGGAAAAAATCTGGAGGAAGCGTCCGCTGTACATTATGTGATTACCGGCGGAAGAAAGATTGCCATTGTTTCCGCAACGGAAATTGAGCGTTTCTCCCACTATACGAAAAAGGCAGGGGAAAATTCGCCGGGTGTTTTAAAGACACAGCAGAAAGATGAACTGCAGGCTGCCATCAGAACGGCAAAAAAGAACAGTGACTGTGTGATTGTCTGTCTGCACTGGGGTGCGGAAGGCACGGTGAGTTATGACAGCAGGCAGAGAGAGATTGCGGAGCTTTGCGCCGGGGCAGGTGCGGATCTGCTGATTGGCGGGCATCCCCACAGACTGCAGGGGGTAAGCTATGTGGAAGGAATACCGGTGGCATACAGTCTTGGCAATTTCTGGTTTTCCACAGGTGCGCTGTATACGGCGATTGCACAGGTGCAGATTGATGAAAACGGTACCCCGTCCCTTTTTATGCTGCCGTGTGTCCAGAGGGATACGAAAACATACCTGATTGAAGGTGCAGGGGAAAAGAAGGAATTTTATCATTACCTGGCAGATGTTTCCTCCGGCGTTGGAATAGATGAAGACGGCAGGATTCATGCATATAAAGACGTGGACACGCCGGGGGTTTCCCCGTATGCCTATACTTCGGGCAGACGTTACGGGCTGCGTTTTGATGATACGGATCTTGATATGCACCAGATTGACTTTGTGGGAAATATACAGTAATATAGAATCATATTCACTAACGTAAATAATAAGTAAGGAGAGGATATAAAAATGAGTAAAAAACCAGTTGTACTTATGGTACTTGACGGATATGGCTTAAACGACAAAGCCGAGGGAAATGCAATTGCAATGGCAGATACGCCGGTCATGGACAGGCTGATGAGGGAATGTCCGTTTGCAAAGGGAAATGCGAGCGGACTGGCAGTCGGCCTTCCGGACGGACAGATGGGAAATTCCGAGGTCGGACACATGAATATCGGCGCCGGCCGCATTATTTACCAGGATCTTACCAGAATCACAAAAGCGATAGAGGATGGGGATTTTTTTGAAAACAAAGTGCTTCGTGCCGCAATGGAAAACTGTAAGAAAAATAATTCCAGCCTGCATTTATGGGGGCTTCTTTCGGATGGCGGCGTTCACAGCCATATTACCCATCTTTACGGGCTGCTTGAAATGGCAAAGCGTGAGGGCCTTACCAAAGTATTTGTACATGCATTTTTAGACGGGCGTGATACACCGCCTGCTTCCGGAAAGGATTATGTACAGGCGCTGGAAGATAAAATGAAAGAAATCGGTGTTGGAAAAATCGCTTCCCTTTCCGGCAGGTATTATGCAATGGACCGTGACACGAACTGGGACAGGGTGGAGCTTGCATATGCTTCCCTTGTTAAAGGGGAAGGCGTGCAGGCGGAATCCGCGGTAGAGGCAATGGCTGATTCCTATGAAAAGGATGTTACAGACGAATTTGTACTTCCGACTGTGATTACCGAAAATGGGAAACCGGTTTCGCTCGTGGAAGAAAACGATTCCATCATCTTTTTCAACTTCCGTCCTGACCGTGCGAGGGAAATTACCCGTGCGTTCTGCGATGACAAATTCAGCGGGTTTGACCGCCCGTTCTTAAAGACGTTTTATGTCTGCTTCAAGGATTATGATGAAACAATCCCGAACAAGCATATTGCGTTTGAGAAAGAAACAATTGAAAATACATTTGGGGAATATCTTGCAAAGTGCGGGAAAAAACAGCTCCGTCTTGCTGAAACTGAAAAGTATGCGCATGTAACATTTTTCTTCAATGGAGGTGTGGAAGAGCCGAATGTGGATGAAGCGCGCCTTCTTGTTAACTCTCCGAAGGAAGTGGCAACCTACGACTTAAAACCGGAGATGAGTGCGCCGGAAGTAGGCATGGATCTGGTTGAGGCAATCAAATCAGATAAATATGATGTAATCGTTATTAATTTTGCAAATCCGGACATGGTCGGACATACAGGCGTGATACCGGCAGCCGTTAAGGCAGTGGAGCGCGTGGATGAACTTGTAGGGGATGCCGTAAATGCCATTAAGGAAGTGGACGGGGTGCTCTTTATCTGTGCCGACCATGGCAATGCCGAAAAGATGATTGATTACGAAACCGGCGAGCCGCATACTGCGCATACGACCAATCCGGTGCCGTTTATCCTTGTTAATGCAGATGAGAGATACGGTCTTCGCGAGGGCGGATGCCTTGCGGATATTGCACCGACACTGCTTGAAATCATGGGGCTGCCGCAGCCGGAGGAAATGACGGGCGAAAGCCTTCTGACAGAGAAATAAAAAGGAGAAAAGGTTAAAAGCATGAAAGAATTCAAACCATTTAAAGAAGGAAAAGTAAGAGAGGTATATGACAACGGTGACAGTCTGGTAATGGTTGCAACCGACCGTATTTCAGCGTTTGACCATATTTTAAAAAACCAGATTACGGACAAGGGTGCGATTCTTACCCAGATGTCCAGGTTCTGGTTCGATTTCACGAAGGATGTGCTGCCAAACCACATGATTTCCGTGGATTCAGGGGATATGCCCGAATTTTTCAGGCAGAAGCAGTACAACGGAAACAGTATGCTCTGCAAAAAGCTTGAAATGCTTCCAATTGAATGTATTGTAAGGGGATATATCACGGGAAGCGGCTGGGAAAGCTACCAGAAAAATGGCACGGTCTGCAATATCAAGCTGCCGGAGGGCTTAAAAGAGTCCGAAAAGCTGCCGGAACCGATTTATACGCCGAGCACCAAGGCGGATTTGGGCGACCATGACGAAAACATTTCCTTTGAAAAATCGGCTGAAATCCTGGAGAAGATTTATCCGGGCAAAGGAGAATCCTATGCGGAAAAAATAAAGGAATACACCCTTTCCCTGTACATAAAGTGCGCAGAGTATGCACTGTCCAAAGGTATTATCATCGCTGACACAAAATTTGAGTTTGGACTGGACGAAAACGGGGAAGTGGTACTGGGCGATGAAATGCTGACGCCGGACAGTTCCCGTTTCTGGCCGCTTTCGGGTTATGAAGCAGGACACGGGCAGCCTTCGTTTGACAAACAGTTTGTAAGGGACTGGCTTAAAGCCAATCCGGACAGTGATTACCTGCTTCCGGATGAAGTGGTAAAAAAGACAGTGGATAAATATAAGGAAGCATATGAGCTTCTGACTGGAAAATCTTTTGCTCGATAAAGTATTTGGAGATAGACATGAATCAGAATAATCTGTATGAGAGTTACAGCGATGTGGGCGATACGCTTCATGAAGAATGCGGTGTGTTTGGAATGTATGATTTTGACGGGACGGATGTGGCATCCACTATTTATTACGGACTGTTTGCCCTGCAGCACCGCGGACAGGAAAGCTGCGGGATTGCTGTCAGTGATACAGACGGCCCGAAAGGAAAGATTACTTCCTATAAAGGAATGGGACTTGTGAACGAGGTGTTTGCGCCAGAGGACCTGGAAGGTATGAAAGGAGACTTAGGCGTCGGGCATGTGCGTTATTCCACAGCCGGTTCTTCCACGAGGGAAAACGCACAGCCGCTTGTACTTAATTATGTCAAGGGGACGCTTGCGCTTGCGCACAACGGCAACCTTATCAACGCGCCGGAGCTTCGGCGGGATCTGGAATATACGGGAGCCATTTTCCAGACAACCATTGATTCCGAAGTGATTGCCTACCATGTGGCGCGTGAACGCTTAAATTCCGCGACTGCCGAGGAAGCAGTGCGGAGGGCATGCGAAAAGCTCAGGGGAGCTTATGCACTCGTGGTTGCCAGTCCGAGAAAACTGATTGGCGCAAGGGATCCGTTCGGATTTAAGCCGCTGTGTATCGGAAAGCGTGACAATGCCTACATCCTTGCATCCGAAAGCTGTGCGCTCGAAACAGTCGGCGCGGAGTTTGTAAGGGATGTAAAACCGGGAGAGGTTGTTACGATTTCCCACGAAAATGGCATCGAGTCGGACATGTCCATGGCGCTTCCCAAAGGGCAGGAGGCGCGCTGTATTTTTGAGTATATTTACTTTGCAAGACCAGACAGCCATATAGACGGCGTGAGTGTTTATGCAAGCCGCATCCTTGCGGGGAAATTTCTGGCGCAGGATTCACCGGTGGATGCCGACCTTGTGACCGGCGTGCCGGAATCCGGAAATGCGGCTGCACTTGGCTATTCACTGCAGTCAGGGATTCCGTATGCAACTGCTTTTGTCAAAAACAGCTATGTCGGAAGAACATTTATCAAGCCGAAACAGAGTAGCCGTGAGTCCAGTGTGCAGGTGAAATTAAATGTATTAAAGGAAGCCGTGGCGGGAAAACGTGTTATCATGATTGATGATTCCATTGTCCGTGGAACGACTTGTGACCGTATTGTAAGGATGTTAAGGGATGCCGGGGCGACAGAAGTACATGTCAGGATTAGTTCCCCGCCGTTTTTATGGCAGTGTTATTTTGGCACGGATATTCCGGCAAGGGAGCAGCTTATTGCATATAACCGCAGTATTGAGGAAATCCGCGGGATGATAGGGGCGGATTCCCTTGGATACCTGAAATTAGAACGGCTTTCCGAAATGGTGGGCGGACTGTCAATTTGTACGGGCTGTTTTAACGGGAAGTATCCGCTTGACCCGCCGGCTGAGGATATCCGCGGTGAATATTTTGACAAGGAAATTGATTTGGAAAGAAAGATGAACAGATAAAGGAGCAGAGAATGAGTACAGACAGATACACCAGTCCCCTTTCGGAGCGTTATGCAAGTAAGGAAATGCAGTATATTTTTTCACAGGACATGAAATTTACCACATGGAGGAAGCTCTGGATTGCGCTTGCCGAGACAGAGATGGAGCTCGGGCTTTCCGAGAACGGAAAGCCGGTCATCACGCAGGAGATGATTGATGAGCTGAAAGCGCATGCGGACGATATCAACTATGATGTGGCGCGTGAGCGTGAAAAGCTGGTGCGCCATGACGTGATGAGCCATGTCTATGCCTATGGAAAGCAGTGTCCGAAGGCGGCGGGAATCATCCATCTGGGTGCTACGTCCTGCTATGTCGGGGACAATACGGACATTATCGTGATGAATACTGCGCTTACGCTCGTGCATAAAAAGCTGGTAAATGTCATTGCAAAGCTGTCTGCCTTTGCGGAAAAATATAAGGACCAGCCGACGCTTGCATTCACCCATTTCCAGCCGGCGCAGCCAACGACTGTCGGCAAGCGTGCCACGCTCTGGATACAGGAATTTCTTATGGATTTGGAAGACCTTGAATATGTACAGGACAGCTTGAAATTACTGGGTTCCAAGGGAACGACCGGGACGCAGGCAAGTTTTAAGGAACTGTTTAACGGAGACATGGAAAAAATTGACAGGATTGACCCGATGATTGCCGAAAAGATGGGATTTAAAGAGTGCTATCCGGTATCAGGACAGACTTATTCCAGAAAGGTGGATACGAGGGTATTAAATGTTCTGGCAGGGATTGCCGCCAGCGCACACAAGATGTCTAATGATATCCGTCTCCTGCAGCACTTAAAAGAAGTGGAAGAGCCGTTTGAAAAGAACCAGATCGGCTCGTCAGCAATGGCATACAAGAGAAACCCGATGCGCAGCGAGAGGATTGCCTCTTTATCCCGTTATGTAATGGCGGATGCTTTAAATCCTGCAATTACATCTTCCACACAGTGGTTTGAGCGGAC
>CAYNOE010000088.1:0-11171 GCA_964398745.1 uncultured Lachnobacterium sp. | reverse complement strand
TTTGTACCATGCCGCAGGCGTGGTGCCATTTGTGACGCGCTTTTCTGCGGCACAAATAAAGATTGAAAAATCACCTGCGGCCTTTTTCCTTTCTTTCATCTTTTTATTTTTCAATCTTTCCTCCTTCGCTGTATCATATTTATGATATTACTCAATCACTTCATAACCTTCCGGAATGGTGATTTTAAGTTCATCACAGAGTTCCTTGTTGTACTTCTTTACAAAATTCGGGGCATACTCAATCGGCATTTCCTCAATTTTACTTTCACCCTTTAAAATCTTTGCCGCCATCTTTCCGGTTGCCACTCCAAGGTCATAATAACTGATGGAAAGTGTTGCAACACCGCAGCCCTTACAGATGTTTTCCTCTCCCGCAATGACCGGAACCTTTGCTGCCATACATGTATTTTTGACAATTTCCGTATTGCTGGCTACCGTGTTATCTGTCGGGACATAAATAACGTCGCTCTTGTCTGCTGCAGATGTTACAACAGCGGACAAATCGTTGGAATCAGAAAATGCGTAGTACTCGCAGGTATAACCCATTCCTTCCAGTGCAGCCTTTACGGTATCTACCTGATACTGGGAGTTTGCTTCTGCGGAGCAGTATAACAGCCCGACATTCTTTGCGTCAGGAAACAGTTCTTTCAGCATCTTTGCCTGGTCTTCAAGCGGTGCAAGGTCTGATGTACCGGAAATGTTTCTTCCAACAGTTCCGTTAAAATCGGAAATCTCCAGTGCCACGCCGTACTCTGTAACGGAAGTTCCAAGAATCGGAATCTTGTCTGTTGCGGCAGCCGCAGACTGTAATGCAGGTGTGGCGTTCGCAAGGATCAAATCCACGTTTGCAGATACAAACCCGTTTGCAATTGTAGAACAGGTATTGGAGTCATTCTGTGCGTTCTGTAAATCAAATTCCACATTTCCTTCGCCCAGTTCTTTTACAAGCTCATCCTGAAATCCCTGTGTTGCGGCATCCAGTGCTTCATGCTGCACAAGCTGGCAGATACCAACCTTGTAAGTTCCGCCTTCAGACTTTTCCTCAGACTGTGACTGTACGGTTCCCGGATTTGTTGTGCCGCCTTCGGACTTACTCTGTGCAGTTCCATTGTCTCCGCAGGCACAAAGTGACACTGCCATTGCAGCAACTGCAACTGCTGATAAAAATTTCTTCATTTTTTTCATAATCATCTCTCCCATCTGAATTTAAATCGTGTCATAAATCTATAATTGACGACAGTATTTGGTCATCAATCAAAGATTGACGACAGTACACATTTACGATTAAACCATTTTTACGGGCAATTGTCAAGAAAGAGAGTGTTCCAAAAAACTATCCCAGCTGCTCCACAATCTGTTTTTTCAGCACAGTTTTCGCAGAAACCAGAATGACCAAAGTACAGAGCAGGAGATTAAAAACAAAAACTGCTGCCGGTGCTTCCCATGAAACCGTCCACTTCGGATGCAGGTAAAGGTATATATGCACCATAAAATAATAAAGGAGCTTCTGGATGAAAAAATAAAGGACGAGCACTGTAACTCCCGAATAAATTCCATACCGCAGTCCTTCCTTCGCCATCATTTTAAGGAAGCCGGTATCCGTAATCCCCATGGCACGTAAGATGCCAAATTCATGCCTTCTTACCGCCACCAGGTACTGCATGCTGTTCATAATGTGAATCAGGCTCACAGCCAGCAGAATGGCAGCAATTCCGTAATAAAACAACATTTTCTGCATCAGGTAAAGATTCTGCGCCTTAATCTGCATGCGGTAATCTTTCATAACACATTTTTTTATTTCTGTCGCAGATGCCTGCAGCGTTTTTGCAGCCTCCTCCCCTCTCCGGGATTCGTCCAGCGAAATGCTGATGGTTCTGTAATCCTCCACCCCGAAATTTTCCTTCATCTGCTCATTCGTCATGATAATGTCCACCTCTGACGTTCCCTCGTCCCCGATAAAGGTGTCCACCTTTGCAAGTGGCCTGCTGGCAAGTGCCGCTACTTTCAAGTTTTTACTCTGGTACCACTCATCCTTTCCCTGAAATTTAAGCGCCTCTTTGGGCACATCGGGAGAGCTTATGGTTTTTAGTTCCAGCATATCCATCGGATGAATGTCAATTCCGTCATAATTCCCCTGCCCGTCCATAATGGTCTTTACAACTACGCTGTTTTCCTTACGCATCTGCTGCGGCCTGATTTCTCCCTCTAAAAGATACTCATTTAATTCCTCAAGCATCTCATCATCATATCCGTAAATATTTACCTTTAATTTATAATCATTCTCTCCTGTCTGCACTATAACCCCATTGTATTTTTCTTTTAGATTTGGGTCCGGCGGATTGGACGGATCATCTGCCACGTCTGCAAAAAAAGGCTTCCAGACAAGCTTACCGTCATTAAGGGGAATTTCCCCCAGAAGATAACGCAGTGGATGAAACTGCCGGATTCCTGCGGTTTCCTTCATTTTTAAAACGTCTTTTTCCGGTATAACATCAGCAGGCACATCCGACTGCGTATAAATTTGAATATCCGAACCAAGTCCGTCATCTGCCTTAAAGGTTAATTCGTTATTGATTTTTGTATTTTCCGTCACATAAAATGTCCCCAGAAAAATGACGCTCCCAATAAAGGTACTCTTTTTTTCAAACATAAACCTATGGGTTAAAAGTCCTGTCAGGCTTCTTTTTTTCCGGCTGTAAATTTTGCGGCCTGGCCGTGCTTTCACCTCTTTTGCAAGCATCTGACGGATTGTCAGCCGTCTCATTTTTGCCTGAAGATGTATACTGACAAATACGATAAAGGCACTGAAAAAAAGAAAACCGAAAACCATCGCATGTACATTCATATGGTATGTTCCGGCATCAGGCAGCCGTAAAGCTGCATATTCTTCCGCCATCACCTTTCCGCCGCTGTGGTACATCCCCCTTTGTACAATAAAAATACGTCCCCACTGTGCATAAAGTAACCATGAAACCAGATTACCAAACAGACATCCTAACGGATATCCAAACAGACAGATGGTAAAAAGTTCTGCAAGCAGAATCGCGGTATTACCCCCGTCCGTCATACCAATTGTCTGCATAATACTGTATTCCGACATTCTGCGTATAACGGAAATTTTAAACAGACTGCAGATAATAAACGCACCAAAAAATACAAGTGCAGTCAGAATTGCAGTTTCCGTCAGTTTCCCTGTTTCATTGAGCTGTCCCCAGATATAGGGCAGCCCCGCTTCTTTATAGGAAAGTCCGGTTTTTATAATATCAAACGCCCTCCCCGGCTTCTCAAGGCCGATATAACCGGCAAGCCCGTTGTTCCTGGAAACCCCTGATGTGATACCGTACTTTTCCATAAATGCGGCAAGCTGTTTATACAGCATTTTATCTTCCTTAAATTTCAGATAAAAAAATTCACCGTTTGTCCCGTAATCCAGCGTGGAATTTACAAACACCTGTCTGTCGTCTGCGTTTTTTAAAAGCTCCGGCAATTTTTCCGGCATTTCACTGACAATCCCGCTTAAAACAAAAGTCCGGCCGTCAAGCGTTATTTTGGTCCCGATGTTTTCTGAAACACCCAGATTTTTTAAGGTCTGCATATCCATTGCGATTTCATTTTCTTTCAGCGGATAACGGCCTTTTAAAACGGTTCTTCCCATCATATCCAGATATCCGTCATCTGCATAGACAAACTGTATGCCAAAAGGCTCACTGACCGCTTTTCTTACAATTTCCATTCCGGTTTTTTCAACCGTAAAGCCTCCTCCTTCAGGCAGTTTCCGGTACTTGTCAAACCACTGCCCCTTATCTGCCCTTATACTGTAATGCCAGTCTCCGTATTCCGTTCTTGCATTGTCACACGCAGCATTTCTTCCGCTGAACAGAAGTCCGCCCATCCCGGACAGAAGTGCAGCAGATAACATCACGCCGGTAAACAGCGCAGCCGTCTGTTTTTTATAGTATTTCAAATAGGAAAAGGCAATGTGGAAGATATTCTTCATTTTCCATCACCAGCCTTTCCTTCTGCAGAAAAATCTTCTGCTGCCATAAGCCGTCCGTCTTCAATATGGAAAATACGGTCACAGTTTCCTGCAAGGCTTTCATTGTGTGTGACCATCAGGATAGTCTGGTTGTATTTTCTGCTGCTGTTTTTTAACAGTCCCATAACTTCCACTGTGGTACGGGAATCAAGGTTTCCTGTCGGCTCATCCGCTAAGATAATTGCCGGTTTATTGGCGAGCGCACGTGCAAGCGCCACCCGCTGCTGCTGCCCGCCTGAAAGTTCATTTGGGAAACGTGTCCTTTTTTCCCAGAGTCCCAGCTCTGTTAATAACTCCCTGATAAAAGCGTGGTCTATGTGTTTTCCTTTGTCAAAGGTAACCGGAAGCGCCACATTGTCATATACATTAAGTACCGGCATCAGGCTGTAATTCTGGAAAACAAAACCAATATTCCTCCTGCGGAAAATGGTCTGTTCCTTCCGATTCAGTTTTGCAATATTGTGGTTTCTGATACTGATTTCTCCTGACGTGGGAACATCCAGTCCCCCGATTAAATTAAGAAGTGTGGTTTTCCCAGAGCCGGAGGTTCCGACAATGGCGGAAAATTCCCCCTGCTCCACGGTAAATGAGATGTCATGCAGAGCATTTACCAGGTTTTCTTTTGCTCCGTACTGTTTGCTGATATTTTTTACCTGCAGAATTGTCATTTGCTGCCTCTCCTTTCAGATTTTCTCGTTTTAAGGTAACTATTCAGAACCCCATCCCATATATTCGCAAAAACACACGGCCAGCCGTGCTTTCCCGCCGCTTCACGGCTAATTTTACTCATATATGGGATGGTGGCTCTATTCGAGCCATCCTGGAATAAGATTAGCAGCTTCTTACATGCAGACATGACAAATCTGCCAATCTTACTCCAGGAGGTTCTGAATAGTTACGTTTTAAGAATAAAATAGCAGGTAAATCTGACATTCTGGTAACAAAAGTCCGGGGGAATTATGACAGTTTTGTTATAATCCGGGATTTTGTAAAAATACGGAGAAGCTGCTCCCCTTTCCATGTTCTGATTTCACGGTCATGTATCCTTTTTCCTGTTCCAGGATCAGTCTGGAAAGATACAGTCCAATACCGGAGCCTTCTTTGTTTTCCACCTCGCTGCTTCTGTAGAATCGCTTAAAGATATCGGTTAATTCCTCGTTTCTGATGCCGATTCCCTCGTCAGTAATCCTGATTTCTGTAAATAATTCCATTGGAATGACCTCTATGTTAATCCGGCTTTTTTCATCCGAATATTTAATGGCATTTTCCAAAATATTGTCAAATACCTCTGCCGTCCATTTCCTGTTGTGGAGCAGCAGGCAGTCAGAAAATGGTTCTGTTATAATCTGAATCTGTTTTTTTGCTGCCTTATCATAAACCATGTTTACGGCATCCCGCAAAGTTTCCCTGATAGAAACGGCTTTCACGTTAAACGAAATCGCCCCCTGCTCCAGTTTCACCATTTTAAATAATGACTGCAGAATCCAGTCGATTTTCTCAAGCTGAACTTTCATTCTGTCCAAAAACTGTGTTCTCTGCCCATCTGTCAGTTCTGTTTCCAGCAAATCGCGGTACATAATTACATTGCTTAACGGCGTTTTAAGCTGGTGCGACATATTGGAAACCAGACTTTTAACCTGCTCCTTTTCCTTCTGTGCCTGCGTAATTTCGATTTCCATTTTTTCCTGAATCCGGAGAATTTTATTTGCAAGAGCAGACAATTCCGTTTCTTTCAGGTCAGATACCCCGACCGTCTCCCTGTCCAGTACTGCATCCAGCATTTCATCAAATATCCTGTACATTTTTCTTCTTTTATATCTTTCCATACAGGCAGTTAAGAAAGCTGCTGCCGCAATTACTGCAATAATAAGTTCTGCTGTCATCTGGTGATTCCTTTCCGGGATAGCGTTAAAGCATCGCCTGCTATGACATTTTCCAGATATACCCGATACCGTATACCGTCTGAATCCTCTTCGGATTCTGCGGATCGTCCTCAATTCTGGCGCGCAGCCTGCGGATATTCACGGGAACCGTATTTTCAATCACATATTTTCCGTTACTGTCCCAGACATGGGCCAGAATCTGTTCCTTTGACAGCACAATCCCCGCATTTTCCATAAAATATAAAAGCATCTGGTACTCAATTTTACTGCATTCCAGTTCCTCACCGTTTTTGTACACCTTGCAGGTGTTTTTATCCAGTGTAATTCCATTGGAAACAAGCTGCAGTTTGTCATTTTCATCCGGCAGCAGTTTTTTGATTCTCGCCTTTAAAACGGCAAGCGAAAAAGGCTTGGACATAAAATCATCCATGCCAAGCTCTAATGCCTTTACCTCATCCATCTCCGTATCCCTTGCGGTCAGCATCAGAATCGGTATACTATATCTCTTTTTTACATTTATACAAAAATCAAAGCCGCTGCCATCCGGCAGGTTGCAGTCCAGAAGAACCATGTCACAGCCTTCAGCTTCAAGAAGTGTCTGCCCGTACTTTAACGTACCTGCAGCAAGAACGGCATATCCATCCTGCTGCAGCGAAAATACCAGCCCTTCCTGCAAATCGGTATCATCTTCTATGATTAATATTTTTTTCATAAATATTTTTCCGCTAATGAAGGGGCAGGAAACCAAAATGGTCTGGGGACGGCGGACGGATAATTTCTGAACTGATCCGTCAATTCCCACCCCTTCACTTTATATGCTAATCCCCTTTTTCTTTTTATGCAAGTTTCTGGCATGAACACGCATTTTTCCGGCGTGAACAGATGCGTATTTTCTGGATTCCCCAGAAAATGTGCATTCTGTCTTTCGTATTTCAGCTGACCATAAAAAATTCCACCCGGTATCCCGGGCAGAATTTTCTTAAATCCAGTGTTTTAATTCAGCCTGTTATTTCGTATCGCACAATTTGTACAGATAATTCCACTCATAATCGTTGAATATCCCGTATCCATGCAGGGCAGTTAATCTGGATGTAACCTTCTTTTCCTGCCTTGTCTGTGCAATTTCTGCAATCAGCTTCTTCTGTTCATCATCAAACTCCTGCAGTTCTCCCGTTTTAATTTCACGCCCATCCCACAGGGCAGAAAGCAGTTCCTGCACTTCATCGCTGCTAAATACATCAAGACGCGCCAGTTCCTCAAATTTACTGCTGACATCCATGTACAGCCGCTCGTCAAAAGCGGCTTTAAGCTCTGATATCTGTTCATTTGTATATGTCTGCTTAACATATTCAGTTAAAGACCGGCCATTTTCACCTAACACACCAGCACCTCCCTTATCCTTTAATTATAAAGTATGTTTTTGTTTCCATTGATAATCATATTATATCAGATAACGCAAATTCGTCAATCCAAAGTCTTACCGCAGGCGCAAAACTATAAATGCAGTATTCCGACAGACTGCAGAAGCAGAAGGAGTAAAAGCACCGGGGCAATTACGGTAATCATTGCAATATAAAGACGCCTGCGGCCAAACTTATATCCTCCAAGGGTAACTTCATCAATGACCGTCCTGGGTTTTACCACCCAGCCGATTAAAATACAGGTTAAAAACGCAACAAGCGGCATCAGACAGTTATTGCTGATATAGTCCAGCAAATCCAGAAGCTGCCCTGTCGTACCGTTTGGCAGTTTCAGTTCAAAATAAAGATAATTATAACCAAAACAGACTGTCATTCCCCCAATAATCCCGTATACTGTCACAACCGCAGCACTCTTTTTTCTGGAAAAATGAAACTTATCCACAAGACCTGATACAATGGCTTCCATAATGGATACCGCAGAAGTAACTGCTGCAAAAGCAACCATGACAAAAAACAAAACACCAACTACGGCTCCTGCTTTTCCCATGGCGGCAAATACTTTCGGCAGGGAAACAAACATCAGTCCCGGTCCCCCGGACATCCCTTCCGTTCCCATAAACACATAAACCGCCGGAACAATCATCAGTCCTGCAAGCAATGCCACCACCGTATCGAAAATTTCAATCTGGTTGATAGACTGCATTAAATTGACATCCTTTTTTACATAAGAGCCGTATGCAACCATGATTCCCATGGCAACGCTGATTGAGAAAAACAGCTGTCCAAGCGCATCCATAATTACCATAAAAAACTGGTGCAGGGTAACGCCTTTAAAATTCGGCAGCAGATAGATTTTCAGTCCCTCAAGTCCTGTTCTTTTTACACCGGACGCATCGGTGTGCGAAATCGTCAGGGCATAAACAGCAATTCCTATAATCAGCACCAGAAGCAGCGGCATAATAAATTTGCTTGCGCGTTCAATTCCGTTGTCCACCCCGCCAAAGATAATAGCCGCGGAAATCACCGCAAATATCAGCATAAAAACCACCGGACTGACCTGCCGGGAAATAAAACCGGTAAAATACCCGTCCCCTGCGGCGTCCTCTGCCTGCCCTGTCACAAATACGGTAAGATATTTTATTACCCATCCGCCGATGGCAAGATAATACGGTAAAATGATGATTGGTACAAGGCTTGCCAGCACTCCAAGCCCCTTCCACTTCGGATGAATGACCCCGTATGCCGTCAGCGGACTCTGCGCGGTTTTACGCCCGATGGCAATTTCTGTGGTAAGCAGCGCAAACCCAAAGGTAAGCGCCAGTATGATATAGCAGAAGATAAACAGTCCGCCGCCGTCCTTTGCCGCCAGATAAGGAAACCTCCAGATATTTCCCAGTCCCACTGCGCTTCCTGCGGCAGCAAGGACAAACCCCAGCTTTCCTGTAAAATTCCCCCTTGATTTATTTGATTCCATAAATAACCACCTAAATTTTTTCATAACTGCATGACATCAGTTACATCCTTTCTTATATTATTTTTGGTAACGATTCAGCCGACTCCGAAATCCGTGATTTCATACAGCACTTCAACTGCAGCATCATCCATAAGCCAGCGGTATTCCTTTAAAAACCACTGTACAAGCGCTTCATCCCGCCTGATGGCGGTCGTATTATTATTATATACATTTACAGTTCCGCGCTTAAAATATTTTTTCAGCGCTGCAATGTCATAATCAATCATCTGTCTGGTCTGCCCCTGGATTCCGACCATAAGACAAGGCGAATCAAAGTACTCCGCCACCTCCTCTGGTGACTGGAAATCTGCATGCTTGTTCAGCACCTTTTCACGGAATTCATTGTCAAACGTTTCCACACCAATTTTAAATGTGATCTCCGTCTGCATTCTCTTACGCATTTCTTCCAGACAGTTTCTGTACATCCAGTGGGATTCCAGAAACAGATGCTGTATGTTCTTTTCCCGGATTAATACAGCTGTATCATCCACTGTCGCAGGCGGCAGTTCAAAACAGCTTCCGGAATTAATGACCTCCAGCACCCCGAATTCGCCCGTAACATTTTTTAAAACAGACCGGTTCAATTCCACCATGGCTGCTTCCTCTGTACGCTCCCCGTTGTCATCGGTATAATCACAGAACGCACATTTTCCCCATGCACAGTGAAACCCCTTTAACAGGCATATTTCCCTATTGTTTTTATCTGTAATCCTGCTGTAACGTATCTGGGGTATTCCCATTTTTATTCCTCCGGTATCCAGTTTTTTTCTTTCATCCACCGGCATATATATACTGCCGGAGTATCCAGCAGACTGGTAAAAATAAATATCACATAGCTTGCCCAGACCAGCCCCGGCAGCGACTCTGCAGGCATCATGCCGTAAAATGCAAATACTGTATAAAGAACAGCGTTTAAAAACTGTGAAATTAAGGTTGAGCCATTATTTCTGAGCCACAAAAATTTGTGGTTGTCACCAAATGCCTTTGTAGTAAACGCCCACCATTTATGATATGCCCACACATCAAACTGCTGCACAATCGCATAAACCAGAAAACTGGCAATAATTAAACGCGGCGTGTTGGAAAATATTGCCTGAAAGGACGGCATGGCAAAATCATATTTATTCGGCGTAAACAAAAGCCAGCTCTGGGAAATAAATATAAAAGCTATGGATGCCGCAATTCCAGCCCATACCGCTTTTTTCGCACTCTTTTTTCCCTCTGTTTCACTGAGCACATCCGTTACAAGAAAGGTGCTTGCAAACAGAATATTTCCCAAAGTCATATCCATGCCGAAGGCTTTTATCTGAATCAGCACCTCGATGTTCGCCAGGATGGTTGCAATGACTGTCCAGCAGAACAGTCCTTTTTCCCCAAACAGACGGTAGGCAAGAACAACCATGCCGTAAAACAGTACAATCTGTCCAAGCAGAAGTAATTCGTTCATAATTTTTTATGCCTCCATTTCACGGAGCAGGTTCACCATCTCAATAGCGCCGAGTGCGCAGTCATAACCTTTGTTGCCTGCCTTGGTTCCGGCACGCTCGATTGCCTGTTCAATATTTTCAGTGGTAATGACACCAAACATAACCGGAACTCCGGTCGAAAGTGACACGCTTGCGATTCCTTTTGACACTTCATTGCAGACATAATCATAATGAGAAGTGCTTCCGCGGATAACTGCACCAAGACAGATAACTGCATCGTATTTTCCGCTCTGTGCCATCTTTGAGGCAACCAGTGGAATCTCAAATGCTCCCGGCACCCATGCCACTTCCACGTCTTCGTCCTTCACATCATGGCGGTGCAGTCCATCCAGCGCACCGCTTAATAATTTGGATGTGATAAACTCGTTAAACCTTGCCACAACAATTCCGATTTTGATGCCGGAAGACACCAGATTTCCTTCATAAGTTTTCATTATTTTTCCTCCATTCTTAATCACTTTATAACTATTCAGAATAGTTACATAATTTTTATAAATTCAGCATATGGCCCATACGGTCATGCTTGGTTTTTAAATAAAATAAATCGTATTGGTTCGCACTTATCTGTATTGGAACACGCTCGGTAATTTCCAATCCAAAGCCATTTAACTGATAAATTTTATCCGGATTATTGGTAAGAAGCCTTAAACTTTTTGCCCCTAAATCCCGTAAAATCTGTGCGCCAATATAATACTCTCTTTCGTCCGCGCGAAAGCCCAGCGCCAGGTTTGCTTCCAGCGTATCCATGCCCTGTTCCTGCAGTTCGTAGGCGCGCAGCTTATTGATCAGTCCGATGCCGCGTCCCTCCTGTCTCATATAAAGCAGGATTCC
>CAYNOE010000087.1:0-11302 GCA_964398745.1 uncultured Lachnobacterium sp. | reverse complement strand
ACGGCTGTGTTCAAAAGATAAAAGTTCGTTGCAAAAAGTGTATTAAATACACAAAAGTTCGTTGTATTTTTTGTAATAACGGAATATACTATACTTGACATTAAAGTCTGGGGGTGTATTCGTGTATCGTATTGCAATCGAGTCTCTTTATAAATGGAAAGAAAGTAAGTACCGAAAACCGCTGATTATTGAGGGCGCAAGGCAGGTGGGCAAGACATGGCTGATGAAGGAATTCGGCAGGCAGGCTTACCAGAATACAGTATATATCAATTTTGATTCCAATGTGCAAATGGCGGAGTTGTTTGCCGCTGACCTGGATACCAGCCGTCTGGTTATGGGAATAGAACTTTATTGCGGGCAAAAGATTGATGCTGATAATACCCTGCTGATTTTTGATGAGGTGCAGGAAGTGCCGCGGGCACTGACTTCGTTAAAATATTTTTATGAGAATGCACCGCAGTATCATATTGTCTGTGCCGGTTCACTGTTAGGTATTGCGTTGCATGAGGGGACGTCATTTCCAGTTGGCAAGGTGGATTTCCTGAAGCTTTATCCGCTTTCTTTCAGGGAATTTTTGATGGGTACCGGAAACGGGCGTTTTGCAGAGCTGCTGGATCAGCAGAATTATGAAATGGTTACCGGCTTTAAGCAGACATATATTGACGCCTTAAAGCACTATTATTTTGTGGGAGGGATGCCGGAGGCGGTACAGAGTTTTGCAGAGGATAGAGATTTTAACGAAGTTCGCAGTATTCAGAAACATATTCTGGAGGCCTATGAACAGGACTTTTCCAAACATGCACCTGGCGGGATTGTGCCTAAAATCCGTATGGTCTGGAACAGTATTCCGTCTCAGCTTGCCAGGGAGAATAAGAAATTTGTATACGGCCTTATCAGGGAAGGCGGACGGGCGAAGGATTACGAAACGGCTATTATGTGGCTTTGCGACTGCGGGCTTGTCAGTAAGGTCAGCCGTGTCAGTGCGGCGGGAATTCCGCTGAAAGCTTATGAGGATTTGAAGGCGTTTAAGCTTTTTTTTGTTGATGTGGGACTTCTTGGTTGTATGGCAGGTCTGCGTCAGCGTACGTTGCTGGACGGAAACACACTGTTTGCAGAATTTAAGGGGGCGCTTACAGAGCAGTATGTCTGCCAGCAGCTAATAACAATTCCGGATCTTGGCATTTATTATTACACCAATGACCGGGGATCTTGTGAAGTTGACTTTGTCATCGACAATGGGGAACAGATTATTCCGGTCGAGGTGAAGGCGGAAATTAACCTGCGGGCAAAAAGTCTTAAAACCTACCGGGAAAAATTTCATCCTGAACATTCCGTCCGGACCTCTATGGCTGATTATAGGAAAGAGGACTGGATTACAAATCTGCCGCTGTATGCAGTGGAGGAAATAAAGTATCTGTAAATGTGTAAAAGAAAGGAAAATAAAAATGGAAAATAATAAAATCCTTGAGAAGTTCGAATTCAGAAATATCAGACAGGAAGAAGCAGAACAAGCAGTGGCAATCGAGCAGACTTGCTTTCCGCCAAACGAAGCATGTTCAGAAAAAAGCATGAAGGAAAGAATTGCGGCAGCCCCGGAACTGTTTCTGGTGGCGGTAGATAAAGAAACCGGAAAGATTGCAGGATTTTTAAATGGGATTGCTACAGATGAAAGTGCTTTCAGGGATGAGTTTTTTACAGACATTAGCTTATATAATCCCAATGGAAAAAATGTTATGCTGGTGGGGCTGGATGTACTGCCTGCTTACCGTAAACAGGGACTCGGCAGGGAGCTTGTATCCCGGTATATGCAGAGGGAACGCAAAAAGGGCAGGCAGATGCTTGTTCTCACCTGCCTTGATGCAAAAATAAATATGTATGAAAAATTTGGATTTCAGGACAGAGGAATTGCCAATTCAGCCTGGGGCGGTGAGGAGTGGCATGAGATGAGTTGTACCCTGGGAAACGTATAGCAAAAGCATTAATTTTATCCGTACTCCACATCGGCACAATGGGTGCGGCGATTGACCCGATTGATTATAATTACATTATCAAACGTCAAGTATAACAAGGGGGCGAACCATTTGACGACAACCGAATTTGAACAAATTCTTGCAAAAGGTGAAAACCTGACTGTGGAATTTAAATCATGGATACACGCAAAAGATATGAGAGAACGCATATCATTGGTGGTGGACGAACTTGTTGCATTTGCCAATGCAAAGGGCGGAACTGTTTATATGGGTGTCGAGGATGATGGAATCGTGACAGGATGCACAGGCTATGATACCCAGAAAATAATGGATTCTATTTATGACAGAACACGTCCATCATTGTTTACAGATGTAGAAGTTATAAACTATAAAGGAAAAGATGTGCTGGCGGTTAATGTTGAAAGAGATGGAACCACATATGCAATTTCAGATGGAAGATGTTTAAAAAGACTGGGTAAGAATTCGAAGCCCTATTATCTGGATGAAATGAGCAATAAGTATACAACTCTTCAGAATCCTGATTTTTCAGGGCAGATTTTGGCGGATAGCACCATTGAAGATGTAAATGCATTGGAAATTTATAATTTAAAAGAAAAACTGAAGATTCGTGACCCGAACGCTTCTCTTCCGGAGCTGGAAGATATGTCTTTTTTAAGGGATTTAGGTTTTATAAAAGAGGATGGAATGATTGACAGACTGACTATTGCAGGACTGCTTTTTGTGGGAAAAGAGACTTTCATCAATCGGCTGCTGCCCCAGGCAGAAGTCATATACCTTCACTATTCAGCAGATAATCTGGAAGAGTATGACTCCAGATTAGACTTAAAGCAGCCAATCATATCCGTAATTGACCGCCTGACAGAGAAGATACAAAACAGTAATAAAATTGTAAATGTGCAGGTAGGACTGTTCCGGTTGGAGGTTGAAGATTTTTCGGAGAAAGTGTTTCAGGAGGCACTTTTAAATGCATTATCACATAGAGATTATATGAATACTGGTGCAGTGTATGTAAAGCATTACCCGGACAGAATTGTGATTGAAAGTCCCGGTGCTTTTCCAGAGGGGGTTACCGAAAAGAATATAATAACGCATCCATCTACGCCAAGAAATAAATTAATTGCAGAGACACTGCAGCGATTAAAATATGTGCAAAGGACAGGACAGGGGGTTGATATTATTTTTAGAGAAATGGTTTCTGCGGGTAAACCATATCCTCAATATCATGCATACAGTGAAGCTGTGACACTGACAATATTTAGCGCGATTGATGATGTTAATTTTGTCAAATTTATAGCAGGCGAACAGGACAGACTGCAAAGGCTTCTTCCATTGCCGGAATTAATGATACTGCGGTATTTGACTGATAATAAGAGAATTATAATGTCAGAAGCACAGGAATTAACGCAGCTTCCGGTACCGGAAGTAAGGAAAAGCTGCAATAATCTTGTAAGGGATGGTCTGATAGGTTTATCAGGGAAAGAATATATGCTGACAGCTAAAGTATATGATGCAATTAAATCGGATGTAGAGTATGTTCAGGATACAGTAATTCGGTATGTAAAAGCGAAAAGCCTGATAGAGGAATATTTGCAGTCTGCTGAATTTATTACAAATGAAAAGATTCGGGAACTATGTGGATTTACAAGACAGCAGGCACGGGACACCCTGGATAAAATGCAGTCTGAGGGAATTCTGCGGCTGGAAGGAAAAGGACGTGCGGCGAGATATTATTGTAACAAATGCGTTTAAATGCGTTTAAATGCGTTTAAATGCGTTTTAAATGCGTTTATTAATATGGAAAACGCATTTAAACGCATTTATAAAAATTATGAATATAGGATTCCCAATGCAGCCTGTCCTTCTTACCTCCCCCGAATCTCTCCCATCAGCGTATTCAGCCTGGGGCGGAGAGGAATGGCATGAGATGAGTTTTATGCTGCGCTAGTACATGGGGCATAAGAAGTACCTGTATATGGAAACGAAATGGGGAATATGTTATATGGAACTTTGTGTTTTAATTGCAGATGATGATGAGGTCTTTCGGGATTTACTGAGAGATATATTGGAAAAAAATCATTATAAAGTACTGACTGCAGAGGACGGAAAAAAGGCCCTGGATATTTTTTGGGCGCACGAAAAGGAAATTGATTTAGTGATTCTGGATGTAATGATGCCGGAATATTCTGGTCTGGAAGTGTTGACGGAGATTCGGGAACGTTCGGAAGTTGCGGTGTTAATGCTGACGGCGCTTGGTGATGAAAGAAGCGAAGTAAACGGATTGTCCAAAGGAGCGGATGATTATATTGCAAAGCCATTTAAGTATGAAATTTTTCTGGCGCGCGTGCAAAGCCTGACCAGAAAAGCAAGGGGAGTACGGCAGGGGGGAATTTCCGTTGGGGGATTAAAAATTCTTCCGGCGCAGCACCAGGTATTTTTAAATAATGACGAGATACCGCTGAGCAAAAAAGAATATGAGATCCTGCTGTATCTGGTTACAAATGAAAATATTCTGTTGACAAGAGACCAGATAATAGACCGGATCTGGGGTTATGATTTTGACGGTGATATCAGGACTGTGGATACCCATATTAAAACATTGCGTGCAAAGATAGGAAATATAGGAAGCATGATTAAAACCGTGCGTGGAAGCGGCTACCGGTTTGAGAGGGAAAAGGGAAAGGATTCGGTATAATTTATGAGGATTCAAAAGAAGGTATTTTTGCTTTTCTTTGCATCAATCGCATTGTTTGTGCTGGCTGGTATTTTATGTAATTATCTGTTTCTGGAACACTTTTTCCTCTATAAGACCAGGCAGGAATTTGTAACGGTGTCAAAAGAAATTCAAAAAAATATTGACCAGGAGAAAGAACCGCTGGAGGAATATATCAATAAGACCGGAAGCAGAAAAATATAAGAATTATTCTGCTGGATGAAGAATGGAATGTGCAGCAGATTTCGTATTATCAAAGGGAAGACAATAGTAATATTCCCCTGAAAAAGATTAAAAACATGGAGAAAAAAAGAAAAAACGGTTCCTATGTCTGTGAAATTTTTGAAGTAAAAAATGAATCGGCTTGCAAAATCCTGTTTCTGTCAAAGACAAAAGGGCGGCAGTATCTTGTATTGATGAAAAATACAGCAGGCGTGCGGGAAAGCGTTGCAATTGCCAACCAGTTTTATCTTGTAATTGGAGGAATGATGCTGGTAATCTGTGGATTTCTGGCGGTTTTTTTCAGCAGGAAAATAACAAAACCAGTGATTGAAATGTCGGCGGTTACCAGGGACATGGCCCGGCTGAATTTTGAGAAACGGATTGAGGTGAAATCAAAGGATGAAATTGGAGAATTAGCAGAAAGTATTAATTGTATGTCAGAACAGCTGCAGGAAAATATATATACCATGCAGCAGGATATTGTGCACAGAAAGCAGCTTGTACGTAATATTTCGCATGAACTGAAATCGCCAATTGCGGTAATTAAGGGTTATGCGGATGGATTGCAGTACGGAGTGGCGGAGGAAAAGGAACAGCGGGAAAAATACTGCAGAACCATTGCCGCAGAGTGTGACCGCATGGATGAGATGATCCGGGATTTACTGGAGCTTTCGAGAATGGAACAGGTGGAAATAAAACCAGTGAAAGAGAGAGTTTCTTTGTATCCTCTTATTCAGCAGCTGGAAGAAACGTATGACAGGGAAATTGAAGAAAAAAATTGTCAGGTCTGCATACAATGCGTCCGTTGTTCCAGTGTATTTACGGGCAGAAGGCCAGCGGGAACGCTCCAGCCGCAGCTACAGAACTGAAAATTAACAAAAAAGTACATGTGGGATTTAATGCAAAAGGAAATCTGGATACTGCAGACCAGTATAAATATGTTGAAAAACAGTTTGCTTCACTGAAAAAAAGCAAATATGATACCAGTAAAATATATTTGCGTCTGCAGGGCGGAACTATTTCGCAGAAGACATATCCCAAAGACTGGTCGGACAGCAAAATTGCATTATGGGCGAAACTGCAGAAGACATATAAATGCAAATATTTATTTGTAGTAAATTTGAATGATACGGCTTCAAACCAGCTGAAATTTTATGAACGGATGAAGAAGGCAGGGGTGAAATTTTGTGGAATTGAGCTGGGCAATGAGCAGTATCTTCCGAAATTTGCTTCGTCAAAAGTGGGGAAGGATTCAGAAGTGACAAAAAGAACGGCTTCCATGACTCCTGCAAAATATATAAAACTATGCAACGAGTATATTAAAGTCATGAAGAAATATAAGCTTCCGTTTTATATTCAGTTTGCACCGCAGTCGGACAACAATAAAAAGTTATATGAGAGCTGGAACACAGCCATGGTGAAGGCTATTAACGGAAAGAAATTCGGCTATGGGAAAATATATGGAACACTCCATTTATATGAAAGAAACGGGGCTGGCTCACTGGATGTAACACAGATTGGAGCCCTGAGAAAAAGAATTAAGCCGGCATTTCGCCTTGCAGTTACAGAATCGGGCGTTTCAGATAAAAAGAATGCGCTATCCGAAAAGGCATATGCAAAGCAGGAGCTGGAACTTACAAAACGGATTTTGTCGCAGATGCATTCAGGTGACATGGTCCTGAATCAGGTATTGTATACGGATTATAAAACCATTGGTTCTGCTGCGCTGCATCCTCAGAAGAAAGGCATGACAGTAAAAGGAAAGGAAATTTTTAAATTGTTTAAACGGTACTGGGCAAAGGATTTACCATAGAAAATCCCTCTGTATATAATGCGAATGTTTTATTTGCTGTAATTGTGGTTTCTGCAAAAGGTGTTCATTTTGGACACCTTTTGTGTTAGTATAGGGATAGTTAAAATTTAGTACTCTGTCCTGATCGGGCAGATGATGAATCTGGTAAAAGAGGATTACCCGGACGAATGAGGTTTACTGTTATGAAAGATAGGTATATGCTGGCAATTGAACAGGGGAAGGAACAAAATGATTATGCACAACTGTTCCGTAATAACAAAAACCACAGCCTGAAAACGCTGGCGCTTTTGTACAAAGGCCATTATCTGGAGCTGCTGGGTTCTATAGTGTTTTTTATAATTAAACATTCCCCTGTCTGGGTTCTGCCGATTGCGACTTCCAATATTATTAATGCGGCCACGAAACCTGACCATAATACAACCCGGACAATTATACTCAATGTGGGACTCATGTCTGTAATGATACTGCAGAATATACTGACTAACTATATACATACATGGCTGTATGCAAAAACAATCCGTAACGTGGAAAAGGACCTTCGCAGTGCCCTTGTCCGGAAACTGCAGCAGTTGTCCATTTCCTATCATAAGGAAATGGAATCAGGACGTCTCCAGTCAAAAATAATGAGGGACGTGGAACAGATAGAAACACTTTCCTCCCAGATTTTTATATCCATGTTATCAATTATATTAAATGTGGCAGTTGCCGTATTTGTTGTTATATCAAAGGATATTGTAGTGTTTTTGTTTTTCGGTGCAACGATTCCGCTTGCAGTAATGATTATGGCATTTTTCAAGGGAAAAATTAAGCATTACAATTCCGAATTCCGTCATGAGATGGAAGAAACTTCCGTTCAGGTCATGGAAATGGTTGAGATGATTCCTGTAACAAGGGCTCATGCACTTGAAAAAGTAGAAACATCCAGGATGCAGACGCGCCTGAAACATGTTGCAAAAAAGGGCCTGCAGCTTGATATGGTGCAGACGTATTTTTCCTCCATCAGCTGGGTAACGTTCCAGTTGTTTCAGGTTTTCTGTCTGGGATTTACGGGATACTTTGCTTCCAAAGGAAGGATTCCCTTGGGGGATGTGGTTTTATACCAGACGTATTTTTCTTCCATTGTAGGTAATGTTTCCGGAATTATCAGCCTGATTCCGGTTGTGGCAAAGGGACTGGAATCTGTTAATTCAATCGGGGATGTATTAACCGCGGAAGACATTGAAGACAATCGCCGTAAAATGAAAATCAGGGACGTTTCCGGTTTTATCGAATTTAAAAATGTGTCGTTTTCGTATGCGAAGGATGAGGAGCTTGTTCTTTCAAACCTGAATTTTAAAATTAATCCGGGTGAAACGGTTGCTTTTGTCGGCCCTTCCGGAGCGGGAAAAACAACGATTTTAAATTTGATTATTGGCTTCAGCAAAGCATTAAGCGGTGAAGTATTGATTGACGGGCATAACATTGACAGCCTTAATCTGAACAGCTACCGCAGGCACATTGCTGTGGTACCGCAGACTTCCATTCTGTTTTCAGGAAGCATACGTGAAAATATTACCTATGGACTGGACGATGTTTCGGAAGAGGCATTGCAGAAGGTACTCGAAGAGTCCAGCTTAACGGAGTTAATTGACAGTCTGCCTGACGGGCTTGAAACTAAAATTCAGGAGCATGGAGGGAACCTGTCGGGCGGTCAGCGCCAGCGTATTTCCATTGCAAGGGCATTTGTCCGCAATCCACGTATTTTAATACTGGATGAAGCCACTTCGGCGCTGGATACGATTTCTGAAAGACAGATACAGGAAGCAACCAGAAACCTGACAAAAGACCGCACAACCCTCATTGTTGCGCACCGTTTATCCACCATAAGGGATGCGGATAAGATTGCGGTAATTGACAATGGAGGGGTGGCAGAGTTTGGTACCTATGAGGAACTGATGGAGAGAAAAGGGATTTTTTATGAGATGAGGACAATGCAGATGTAGCTTTTATCTTCTCCGGATCTCCGCAGCCAGTGCATTCAGTACCCGTTTTTTATCCGCACTCCACATTGGCGCAACCAGTGTCCGCTTGTCCCCGTCCCCGGTCATGCGGTGAATGACCATATTCTTTGGAAGTAATTCCAGACAGTCTGCCACCAGCCGTACATATTCATCCAGCTCCAGTGTCCTGAATTTCCCGGCAAGGTATTCTTTTTCAAGGTCTGTTCCTTTGATGACATGCAAAAGCTGCAGCTTAATTCCGTCCGTTCTTGTTGCACCAACATAAGAAACGGTCTGTTTCATTTCTTCTTCTGTTTCACCCGGAAGACCGAGAATAACATGGGTGATAACGGTAAGTCCGGCGTTTTTCAGCCTCTTTACGGCGTCGTCATATACCGCAAGCGAATATCCCCTGCGGATGTATTCGGCGGATTTTTCATGGATGGTCTGCAGACCGAGTTCCACCCAGACCGGCTTTATCCGATTCAGTTCTGTAAGCAGGTCCATGACATCATGCGGCAGACAGTCCGGACGTGTGGCAACGGAAATTGCCACAACATCCGGCTGCATAAGTGCTTCCTCATACACGTTACGCAGCTTTTCCACAGGTGCATAGGTATTCGTAAATGCTTGAAAATACGCAATGTATTTGCCGCTTTTGATTTTTTTTTCCAGGCGTTTCTTTCCCCGTGCAATCTGTTCGGTGACAGACAGATTCCTGCATTCCGCAAAATCCCCGGAACCTGCGCCGGAGCAGAAAATACAGCCTCCTGTGCCAAGCGTTCCGTCGCGGTTCGGGCATGTAAATCCTGCATCCAGTGCAAGTTTATAAACCTTTTCCCCAAAGGTATCTTTCAGATACTGGTTCAGTGAATAGTATTCCATGCTATTAATCTGCAAAGCTTAAGCCGTCAAATAAGTCAACGGAAGGAATTTCCTGCTGCACCCACGCGCCGTTTTGTTCTACCAGCACAATGACCGTATAAGGATCTCCTTCTTTCATGGAAAAGCAGGCATTCTGCTCTTTACCGTTGTCATCTTTGTAAGAAAAATAAATAGCAATGGTGTCGTTGCCTTTTTCTTTTTTAAAACTTCGTATGGCAACCTCTGTTCCTTTTGGAATGGCTGCAACGGCAGAACTCAACGGGTCAGCCAAAAATGCGTGAAAATCCCGTTTAGCTGTCACTGGATAATCACTGCCGTAACGTTCATGGTATGCCATGAATTCACCTTCCGTCAGTTCCTGCACTTCAAGCTTTTCCCCGGCAAGCTTCCAGGTTCCCATTGTCCGGTCTGTCTGGATAATATCGCATCGTGTGACCGCGTTTACGGTTCCGTCCCCCGGAATCGTGGTGGAAGAATCATCAGGAGATGCGCTGAAACCGCCAAGCAGTATGAGGTTATCACCAGTATAACGAAGTACATAGGTATATGGGTCATCACTTGGTCCATTATCAAAAAAAGCGATTTCCACATAGGCATCCGACGTATCCAGATCTATAAAATAATAAAAGCTGGTTTCCGGGTCTGGCATATAAAAAGAAAGCGTATCGCGCATATAGCTGCTGTCAAAAGTTTTTCCGGAAACCGTAAGTTCCGGCATGGGATCATATCCGTCGTCATGCGCTAAGTCAGCCGACACGGTTTCAGCCACACCGTCACCGTTTAAATCAATCTCTGTTACGGCACCAAAGGTTACCTTTGTTAAAATGTCCACAGAATCTTCTTTCACAGACTGTGAATCAGCTGGTGATGGTGTGTTTTTTTCTGTTTCCAGAGTTTCCTGTGCACTGGTCTGTGGCTGTGTGTCAGCAGCAGGGGCCGGAGCCGTCAGCAGTCCGAATGCAAGGACGACACCGGTTATGATGCACAGCGGGATAATATATACCGCGGGTTTTTTGTAGTTCAGTACATGTTTAATTCTCATTTTAACACCTGCCTTTCCAAATGCAATGGGGGCTGACAGAGTCCTGCAGTTTGTGCTTACATTAAGCAGTGCGCCTGCATAGCATGTTTTTTCGTGGGAATTCATTCCTCGTATGACCTGCTCGTCGCAGGACAGCTCGATGTCGCGCCCCAGAAGGATATATGTCATCCAGACCAGTGGATGAAACCAGTACATGGACGTTACAATATACCACAAAAATTTTATAATATGATCCTTGTTTTTCAAGTGTGTGTATTCATGCGCAAGGACATATCCAAGAGTTTCCCTGTCCATATGGAAGGGAACATAAATCCCTGGGCGTATTACCCCAAAGAGAAACGGCGTTGAAATCCAGTCGCTCTGCCAGATGTTTTCCATATAAGGTAGCTCATCTGTAGATCCGCCTGGCGTGATATTCTTAAGCCGGACAGCGTCACGAAGCTTAAGCCGGAGGCGGATGTAACCTGCTGCGCCCCACGCAAGCATCAGACACATTCCAAGCAGCCATACCCGGCCTGCAGTCTGCAGTCCTCGTGCCGGGTGTTCTGTAAGGACTGCCGGTTTTTTTTCATTACCGGCAGGAATCCAGTCAGGAACAGAATTATTATCTGTTTTTGGACTGGCGGCTGTCATCAAATGTTTCACAGACATGCCTGCCGG
>CAYNOE010000086.1:5837-11310 GCA_964398745.1 uncultured Lachnobacterium sp. | reverse complement strand
TTCCCTTGCCATAGACAGTAACCTCCTTGATACCAACCCGCTGTTTCAGGTATGGAAAACCAAAAGCTTTACAGATAATGACATTGTCCTTCATTTTCTGATTTTTGACCTGCTGTCCGACGGCAGGGCAGCGTCTGCAGAAGAAATTACAGACCGGCTTCTGGCTGAATACGAAGCATTTTTTGATGTGCAGACTGTACGCCGGAAATGTAATGCCTATCATAAAGAAGGGCTGTTAAATAAAGAAAAGAATGGAAAGACTGTTGTCTTTTCCCTGGACAGTTCCCCTGTTCTGTGGCTGAAATCAAATAAAAACATACTGGATGCACTTTCCTTCTACCAGATGGCAGGCAGCTTTGGAATGACTGCTAACTATCTTTTGGAACATCTGGATTCCGAAAACCGGACGTTCCGTGTAAAACACAGCTTTTTTGTACATACACTGGAGGATGAGGTGCTCTTTGCCATTTTAAATGCCATGAACGAAAAAATGTCCGTAATGCTTGAAACCAGAAGCTCCAAAAACGGAATGGAAAATACCGCATTCTGCGTTCCTTTACAGATTTTTACCAGTACAAGAAGCGGCCGCCGTTTTTTGTGCGGATATGTAAATAATAGCAGACGTTTCAGCTGTTACCGTCTTGATACGGTAAAACGTGTCACTCCAATGGAAAAGGCCGGGGATTATGACGAACTTTTGAATAAACTTAACGCTAACCGCGGGAAGCTCTGGGGCGTTTCTTTTCAGGGCAGAAGCAGAAACCATCTTGACAGACTGACATTGACACTAAAGGTAATGGAGCCTTCTGAAAATTATATTGTTGACCGCCTAAAAAGAGAAGGAAGAGGTGGTACTGTCACAAAAATAGACGAAAATATTTACCAGTACGAAACCGAAGTTTTCGACTGCAACGAAATGCTTCCCTGGATCCGCACTTTCACTGGCAGGATTTTGTCCTTGAAATGTACGGATGAATCAGTGGAAAAACGGTTTTACCAGGACCTGCAGACGATGTACCGGATGTACCAGATAGAGGATTCCGGCAATGAAGGTAAAGATGAAATGTAACTGCGGAAAATTAGAAACGGAGAAAATCTATGGAATTATTTTCAGAAATATACAGTTGTTATTATAAGGTACTGAGGCATCTTTTATGCAGCCAGGATGCTTTAAGCATGCAGGATATTCACAGCAGAATTTGTAATGAAGGATTTGGGGAAAGTCTGCTTTCCATTATTCCAAAGCTTCATAGCGGTGCATGGAATCTGTTTGAAAAGAAGGGGAATCTCTATCTCTCCAGAATTTCCCCTGATTTTACCGTACCTCTTTCCAGCCTTGAAAAATCTTATCTGAAAGCCCTGCTGTCCGACCCGCGTATCGGATTATTTCTTGAGAAGGAGCAGCTTGAAACCTTAAACCGTATGCTCACCATGGTTCCCCCTCTCTGGAAACAGGAACAGTTTTATTACTATGACCAGTTTAAAGACGGCGATCCTTATTATGATGAAAACTACCAAAAAATTTTCCGGCTCCTGCTAAAAGCCCAGAAAAACCAGCAATTCGTGGATATAGATTACACTTCCCCAAAAGGAAACCGTGTGCACCACTACTATGTCCCGGCACGCCTGGAGTATTCTGTAAAAAACGATAAATTCCGGCTTCTGGCTTTCAGGCAGATGGGACACCGCAATATGGATCTTCAGATTTTAAATATTGACCGTATCACAGATATTTCGCTTTCTGAAAAAAGGCTTGACTCGTCCGTGGACTTAAATAAACTGATACAGCATTCTTATTACAAAGAGCCCTTAAAGCTTCATATTGTAAACAGACGCAACGCACTGGAACGGGCTATGCTTCATTTTGCCAATTATGAAAAAAATACAACAAAAATAGATGAGAACACCTATGAATGTCTCATCTACTATAACCAGGGTATGGAAACGGAACTGCTTATTGAGGTTATGTCTTTTGGACCAATGATTACGGTGGTTGGAAATGAAAAATTCCTCCGCTCTTTAAAAAAGCGGCTTCAGTTACAAATGTCAACCTGCGGTTTACCAGAATAACACAGGACTTTCTTTTACTCCCGAACTTTTCATGTTATAATCTAATGAAAAAGGACGAAGGGATCATCCCAAAAGGAGAAAAACAATGTCTGTAACATCATATTTAATAATATTCATGCTCGCGGCGGGTCCAGCCGGACTGTTAATCACCGATCTGCTTCTTGCCATAAAAAAGAAAAAGAGTTTAATTTTTGAAATTTTAGCATTTGGAACCGGAATTGTCTATATGGCACTGGGCTTTACAGTCTGGGATCCGCTCAGATATGATGAACCAATTAACAAACTGACAGCGTTTTCATCCGTTCATGAACCATTCAGCAGGGAGCACTGGCTGACACTGGCCAGTTTTGCAATAACCGGGTTTCTTTCCTATCTAATCTTAAAATTTGCCGGCCCGCACCTTGCACCGCTTGCAAAAGTCTTTGCGATTGGCGGCGTGTACGGCGGCGTAATTGTAAATATCCTGTTTTTATTCCAGCTCCTTTGTTTTGCAAGACCGGAAGGAATTTCTTTCTTGGAAACGGCATCCCGGAATTTCTTCTATATTTTCTGTGAGTGCACCGTCCCTTTCCTGTTCTTAATTCATGTAACTGTCATGTTTTTTCATCTGGTAAAAGAGCAGGCAAAGGAACAAGAACCGGAAAAATACAGCGGAAACGGATTTCTGGCAGGCGGCAGCCGTTTCCTTTGCAAAGGGGCAAATATGTACTATGCCGCCCTTTTTGCAATGCTTCCCCTTTATGGAATCATTATCTGTATTCTCTGCCTTTTCGGACAGAAACCGGACAGCATCATCCGTGCTTTTACACAGACCAGCGACTGGATTTTATCAAAAGAAATCGCCCCGCCTCCGGTCGAAGAAGATGCACATTATCTCTGCACCGTTTCCCTGCAGGGACACAGAAAACTGGTAAAGCCGGTCCGCTACGGCATTCGCAGGGGACAGCGCATTGTGGTCAACCGCCAGCTATGCGTGGCAAATGCCTTTGAACAGCTTCTGGAAGAAAAAACGCCCCGTTTTCACAAGGCTCTCCGGCATTTTTATGACACATATGGTTATCCCATATCAAAGTGGATTACAAACCCGTGGAGCGCGGATTTTGTGTATCTGTTAATGAAGCCTCTGGAATGGCTGTTTGTCGCAGTTCTTTATCTTGCCGACAAACAGCCGGAAAACCGAATTGCTTCCCAGTACCTTCCGGATGGATGGGAAAAGATGAATTTACATGTCCCTGAATCTTATATAAATTAAAATACTTACAAAGCTTTTAATTACCCAGACAACAAAGATGGTCAGGGCAAGCCATCCTGCGATATTTGTAAGACCGGATATCAGACTTTTCCTATTCTTCCGGTTTGCATCAATTTCCACATCATTTTTATATTTTTTGCTGGAAATTTGCATTGCATAAGAAACTATATACAGCAGCCACAATAATGTCCCGCTACATAAAATTCCCTCAAAAAGCCTGATATCTGTCCCAACAAATGAATACTGACCCCAAAACCAGATATCATAAGCTATAAGCCCTGCTGCAACCATACCTGTGACAACCGCAAGAACAATACTTCCATAATTTATACCGGGCGGAGTCTGCCCTGTATTTTCCATTTTGGGAAGCAGTTTCAGATTTTCATGATACACCTGTTTGTCCTGCGGGATTTCATACCCATATTTTTTTAGCCGCTGGAGATAAAACACGGCATCCAGATATTTCGTTCACAGCCCAATGGTCAGGATACAGTCGGGCCAGAATCCAAGCAGGATAACAGCTTCCAGGGCAGGCGGAAAATGAATACTGGAAAGAATACCCGTCCCGAACCACAGAAGAAAAATCCATATGGCAAATACGGCTGTACTAACAGCCGAACTGATTAAATATAATTTCTTATCCCTGCTGTCATATTTAATTATGTCCATTCTGGTATCCTCATGGCAGTACCCTCCGTTTATCTTATATGTATACAATTACTGATACTGATCCCAGTACCTTCCGGATGGATTGGAAAAGGAAGTGTAACTATTCAGTTACATGTAAGTTTACATGACGCAAAAAGCAAAATAGTCATTTTTTTCGGTGCAGAATAACAGACTGTATGGCGGATACTGCTTTTCAAATGATTTCACAAGCTGGCCAAACGAAAGCATATTAATCTTTTCAAACTGTGAGTCTTTACTAATGGCAAAATGCGTCTCCATACAGGACATAAATTTCTGCGAAATAATTTTCATGGCTTCCGCCATGGTTTTATCAATCCTTTTAAACTGCTTCCCAAGCATCTCGCCCAGCAGTTTTAAAATCATCTGCTCCTCATAAAGCAGAAATACCTGTTTTGACTGCCCGTCCGGCAAACGGTAAACCAGCCTGAAACATAATGCCCTTCCGGAAGCAAAATCTTCCCCGCTGTAATGGCTGCTGACGAGATCCGATTCCAGCCGGAATAAATCCTCCAGCGTCTGGATTACAGCTTTCTCCAGGGATTCCAGTTCATCATCCGCCGGCTGGTGCAGCCATTTATGGGGTGTCTTACCTGCAATTGCATGGTCTTCAATCATAATATGCCCGTTTAGCCATCCAACACAGATTCCGAGAAAGTGCTGGATGGATTCCTGAGAGTAATTCTGGGATTCCATTTCCTGCTCCAGGGCAGGAATCGTATTATCCCTCATATTATCATGCAGGCTCTTATGTATTGCATAATCCTTGTAATCAATCAGCCGCATATAGGCTTCTTCCTCCGCAAAATGTTTCGCAGTATAGTTCTTTAAATATTTAATTCCTTCCTGACATGCATGCTGCTGCTTTTCTTCTTCCCCCGTAAGGCTGATTAACTTACCTACAATCGAAAAGAGTTTTTGGTGTGCCTGATCAATGATTTTAACCCCAATATTGAAATGATCGTTCCATTTTATTTCATTCATTCTGCAACATTCCTTTCTTATGTTTTATGGTAAATCCAACGTCCGTATCCATGCTGTCAGATTATCGTTTCCGTTCTTTATCCATTAAAACCAGTGTATCATATTTCAGGGGAATAGACAACATTCATATTTGGGAAGTGTCCCCTCAAACTGCATCTTATCCGGTAAAAAGTGCATCCTGCTTTTTCTTCCCTTGCCTTTTTTCCTATTTTATATTATAAAGTAAAAAGACCCGTAACACCAGGGCAGGGGGAATGGCAATGAAACTTACATTACAAAAAATAAAAGAAGGCAGTGAAGAAATCATTATCCGCTACAAAGAACGCAGCCGCCTTGTAGAAGATTTAATCTGCTGCGTTGAGGGACAGGAAAAAAAGATTTCCGCGCAAAAGGACGGGAAAACCTATTTTTTAAAGCCGCAGGAAATCATTTATCTGGAAAGTGTGGACGGTTCTGTTTACCTCTATTCTAAAGAGAATG
>CAYNOE010000086.1:0-5827 GCA_964398745.1 uncultured Lachnobacterium sp. | reverse complement strand
TCCGGCATGACACTAAACGCCCTGGAATATCACTTCAGGACACAGGGATTTTTTCGCTGCAGCAAGTCCATGGTTATCAATATTTACCGGATTTCCTATTTGGAAAGCAAACCGGGAAACCGCATTGATGCCATGATGGATAACGGCGAACATGTCATAATTTCCAGACGGTATGCCAGCGGACTGCGGGCGGTTTTAAAATCCGGTACTGCAGACGGTAATAAAAAGGAGGAGATTTAAATTTATGAAATGGAAAAACTTTCTGGCAAGGGAAATCCGTGTTGATATCAAAACCTGTATGTATTTTTTCTGTATTCTGTTTTTTTACTGCATGTACATGCTGTTACAGGATAACCGTTTTATTGATATGCTTGTGCTGCTTGAAATTCTGGCTGCCTCATATACCATGAGCTATATACAGACGTGTTTTTTCCGCAATTTTGATGAAGGTGAACGGTTTGGACTTTATGAAATTTTTGCTGCGGCTGCCTGCAGCGGCCTCTATACAGGAATCAGCTTTCTGTTTGGCTGGTTTTTGGGAAGCGCATCTGCAACGGCATGCTTTTTTGCCTATATGCTTTTATGCATGGTAACCATTTTTTTAACTTTCAAAATCAGACGGGCCGCAGATACCAGACAGCTCAATATGGAACTGGAACACTTTAAGCAGCACAAACAGGAACTTTCGGAAGGAGAATAACATGCCGGAAAAAGAATATGCAATTGAAATAAAAAACCTGACAAAAAATTATGGAAAAGCAAGAGGTGTCACAAACCTGAACCTTCTGGTGGAAAAGGGAGATATTTTCGGATTTCTTGGTCCCAACGGCGCCGGAAAATCCACCACCATCCGAAGTCTTTTAGGACTGGTCCACTTTAAGGAAGGCAGTGCAAAAATTCTGGGAATGGACGTGGTTTCAAACCAGAAGGATATCTTAAAAGAAATTGGATATATGCCTTCCGAAGCCATGTTTTATCCATCCATGAGAGTAAAAGACGTCATCCGTTTTGCTGCCGATGCGCGGAACACTGACTGCGAAAGCGAGGCTTCCATGCTCTGCGAACGGCTCAAAGTAGACACTGGAAAACGGATGGATGCGCTTTCCCTCGGAAACCGGAAAAAGGTCAGTATTGTCTGTGCCATGCAGCACAAACCAAAGCTGTTCATTTTTGACGAACCGACCAGCGGACTGGATCCTTTCATGCAGACAGAATTTTTCCAGTTAATTCTGGAATACAATGAAAAAGGTGCAACCTGTTTTTTATCCTCCCATGTGCTTTCGGAGATCAAAAAATACTGCCGCCATGCTGCCTTTATCAAAGATGGAAATATTTTATGCTGTGACAGCGTGGAACAACTGACAAAAACCAGTGCAAAACATATTCACATGATTAAGGACAAAAAAGAAGAGGATTTTGTCTATAAAGGAAATCTTGACGAACTGTTTGCGGGCTTTAGGGGACACCATATTGAGGATATTGTTATAGAAGATCCGGAACTGGATGAAATTTTTATGCATTATTATCTGTAACGAAACGGAGGAAATAAAAATGGTATTATTTTTTCATGAAATGAAAATGAACTGGAAAAGCATTATTATCTGGACGCTTTGCGTGGGCGGTCTGTGTTTTGGCTGTATTTTACTTTACTCCAGCCTTGAGGATTCCATTAGGAATATGGCGGATGCATACTCCAGCCTTGGCGCTATGTCCACTGCCCTTGGAATGGACAAAATGAGCCTCGCCACCCTGGACGGATTTTACGCAACAGAAATTGCGCTCATGCATGGACTTGGCGGGGCAATGTTTGCCGCAATTACTGGTATTACGATGCTTTCAAAAGAAGAGACGGGGCATACCGCTGAATTTTTAAATGTCCTTCCCCTGGGACGGGGAAATATTTTTGTGCAGAAATATGCGGCACTGGCAGGCTCTGTCCTGCTCTTTAACGCAGTCTGTCTAATCCTCCATCTCGCCGGATACACAGCAATGAAAGAAGACATCCCATTTAAGGAAATGCTGCTTTATTTTGCCATCCAGCTTCTGATGCAGCTGGAAACCGGAAGCATCTGCTTTGCAATTTCAGCATTTACCAAAAAAAGCTTAACCGGCGCAGGTCTTGGCCTTGTACTGCTTTTATATGCCGCCGACATAATGTGCAGGATTGTACCTGCACTTGAAAATCTGAAATATATTACGCCTTTTTATTATTCCGGCGCACCGGATATTTTTACCGGAAAAACTCCCGGCCCCGTGATGACTGTATCCGGTTTTGCCGTAACGGCTGTTTCCTTTCTTGCAGCTTTCATCCGGTACCGCAAAAAGGATCTGGCGGCATAAAAAAGTCTGGCTATGCCTCCTGCTCCCGTTCCTGCACAAATTCCTCAACCAGCCGCTGGATATCATCAATGCAGCTTCCGCAAACGGTTCCTGCCCCGGTTTCCTCCTGCACTTCTTCCACAGTGGCTGCTCCCGCTTCAACCGCCTCCTTAATCATTCCGGATGTTACATTCTGGCAATAGCATACTACTTTTTCTAAATCCATAATTTTCTCCTTTCAGCATCAGCACAGATTCGGAAATTACAAAACTTTTTGCAATTTCCTACCAGTATATACCGGAATGAAAATTTTATGCATTGTTTAATGTGGCATTTTAACAAACCGGGGGAATATATCCCATCTGAATTGCCTTTGCCACCGCTTCAACAGATGATGCTACTCCAAGTTTTTCAAATATATGCTGTAAATGATTGGACAAAGTACGTTCACTGATATAAAGCATACCTGCAATATCCTTTCGTTTCATACCAGTAACCATAAGTTTTAAAATCTGCTTTTCACTGTCCGTTAATTCCTCTACAGACGGCGCCTCCCTATTGAAAATAATGGCTCCATGCATTATATCAGACAACTGGACAATCAGATTTTCAGGCGTGGTATTTTTATTAATAAATCCCCTGGCTCCGATTTTTTTCGCCTCGCTGCGGTAAACCGGCAAATCATATCCGGACAAAAACACAACCTTCTGTTTTGGATTATCACATAAAATCTGCTTTGCCAGTTCCAGACCATCATAAGATGCGATATTTTTTAAGTTTATATCCATAAGTATAATGTCCGGTTTAATCGTTTCCATAAACGGACCGATTAAAGAAATATCACTGACACTTTGAAATGATTCAATTTCCGGATAATCTGACAATGCAATCTCCAGACTTTTTGTAAACAAAACGTGGTCATCAACTAACAAAATATTGATAAGAAACATCTCCCTTCATTGGCAGTGTTACCTGTATGCAAATTCCATGCGGATAATTTTCAGATACTGTTACAGAACCATCCATGCTATCTACCCTTTCCATAACCAAAGAAAGTCCCCTGTGTCCTGACAGGCTGCCGGCCGCAAGAACGTCCGCATCGGCAGTCCCATCATCCCGCACACACAGCGTTATCATACCGCCCTTCTGTGTAAGCTTTATCCATGCCCTTTCCCCTGCCGAGTGTTTATAAACATTCGTAACAAGTTCTCTAAATATCCGGTATACAAAGATGTCATATGGTCCGACCAGAAACAGGGAGTCCGGACACTCAAACGAAATACTGATATTACGGTGTGGAAAGGATTGTGAAATATATTCCAGCAAATTTTGATAATTCTGTTTTACCGTAAGCCCTGCAAGCATCGCAGGATGATAATCCTGCATCCGCTCACGGATATATGTGTCCATACCCCAAAGGGTTTCCCTAATCATTTTTTGTATTTCAGGCCGGTCTGCTTTATTCATCATGTTTTTTATGGAAAGCAGATCCTGGAGAATGTCATCATGAAGAAAATCTGCAAATTCAAGGGTTAACTGTTCTTCCCGCTGCAGCTGCTGTAATGCAGCATGATATCTGCTTTCCCTGACTATCTTATTTTTTCCCTGCTTTAAATTATAATCCAGTACGAGATTACACGCATACCCAAAAACAAACAGGATATCCAGCATAAGAAAAAAGAAAGGAAATCCCATACCTGAAGATGCTGCGGTAAGACCACATATACCCGCACCTGAAAGCATGATGAGCGCTAACTGGAATCTGCTGAACATGGTTGACAATGGCAGACTGTCATGCCCTTTCCATATAATACCGTGGATACTGATGGCGAATATCAAAACGGGAAGGTAAATTCCAAAATTTGAAAGATTCCATTGCACTCCCATTGTGGAAAAATAATATCCAAAAAATAAAATAGTTACCACTGCCAGAGAAAAAACAATGCTTTTCCATTCCGCCCTAAAGACAAAAGCTGTTCTTTTCCCGTTACAGACAACTGCAAAAATCAATAAAATCCAGCTTGCCAAAAACTGTATTCCATAAAGCAGGGCATATATTTCATATGAGAACATTATTCCGATAAGGGAAAAGATACAGGTTCCTGAAAGACATATATTTACTGCTTTTTGGAATTTATATACGCTTCCCTGAAATAAAAACATAAGGATGAACTTTATGGAAACAAACCATATAACCGGACTTAACACGGTAAACGGCAGAACTGCCATGGCACTTTCTGAAGCCGTCAGGAGTATATACCAGCTGTCCAGCGCCAGCATCCCACAAAACATGGAAATGATTTTGTTTTCCCTGATATTGCAGGAGCTGACATAGGTAATGTCTATCAGCATAAAAGATGATAAAATCAGGGGCACAAGCCCCATGATGTCCAGATCCGTATTCCCGTTTATGAACCATCCCATATATGTAATAAGCAAAACAGAATTTACAAAAAACAAAAATTTTAACATGATGCCTCTCATATTTTTCCCCATTTCCATTTTCTTATTTCATTATAGCATCTATATTCTTTCCGAACAGCCCCTGTTTTTTTAAATCGTTTTACAGCAGGTATGGACAGTCAAAGCATAATAAATCAGATAAATTACAAGTGTAAGCATAATGGCTGCCAGCACGGGTGCATATAAAACAAAGCTGTTTCCCAGAAGATTCTGCATAAGGGCTGATTTGTATACCAGCGAACCAAAAATACTATCCAGCAGCCCGAATAAAAACGGAATGGAAAAGAAAGTCATCGTCTGTTTCTGAATAATCCTTTTTATTTTCTTATCCGTATATCCCATCTTTCCAAGAATTTCATAATCAGTTTTTGAATCGGCTATTGCAGAAACATTGTTAAAATAAAGGATACTTCCGGCTGCTATAAAAAACAGCGCTACAAGAAATCCTATTAGCAGGAATGTGGAACTGCTCAGGGAAAAGATTTCGTGTATCCTGTGCGAATTACCCTGCAAAAAAGCACTTTTATTCAGGTATTCTGACAATTCCTGAAATAGGGACTCCTTATCCTCAACAGACTTTCCATTTATGCTAAGTACTTTCGTTTCCGGCTTCGCATTTCCTGCAATCATATGATATAATTTATCACTTACAATTAAAGTGCCGACACTGTTCGCAAATGAAATGGGATTATCAAGTGTGACTGCGGATACAGTCACCGGTATTTTTTCATTTCCTATAAGTAACGGGTAAATACTGCCCGTTTCATCATGGTCTGAATCCGGCTGGTACTTTACTAAAATGCACTCATTTTCATCTAATGCAGAAAGCTTTTTTAAAACCTTTTGCCGTCCCTGTGCCTTAAGGATAGCTATGTATCCTGAATATGGTATACATTCAAATCCTGCTTTGCGCAGTATCTTTTCATTATCCGCATCCCCTTTGGAAGTTCCGACACTGTACTCCATGGGAAGCCTTTCGGCAGTTGAAGTAACCTTATAAATATCAGTCTGCAGAAACGTAACATCATCTCCTGAAGAATATTTG
>CAYNOE010000085.1:0-11354 GCA_964398745.1 uncultured Lachnobacterium sp. | reverse complement strand
CCCGGCTTATCCAGCACATACTGAATACACTGGTATTCCGTTAAGGCTTTTCCAAAAGGAGAAGTTTTTGCATTCAACAACTGCCCGCCGCTAAAGGCTTTCATCACAGAGATTCCTACTCCTTCCGTCTCACAACGGCGGTATAAATTCATGCGTTCTTCCACGCTGCCTACTGCATAACTGTCTGTAGAATAATTGGGTTCACTTCCACCGGCATAATCATACGCCGGATTGATACTGAACATCAGCATATCCAAAATGCCCATATCCAGCACTTCATTTACAAGTTCCGGCGTATGCGAGGAAAGACCAATATGCCGTACAACTCCCTGCTTTTTAAGTTCCTCTATATAACGGATAATCCCGTTTTTCTCTACCTCATGTAAATCTGCCGGCTCATCGATACAGTGGATAAATCCAAAATCAATATAATCGCTCTGAAGTGCCTTTAACTGCCAGTCAACAGAACGCTTAACCGTATCAGAATCTGTTGTCCAGCCATAAGTCCCGGTTTCATAATTCGCCCCAAAGTGAATCTGACGCGCCAGTGCCATCTGGCCCCTTATGGAAACAAAACCAAACACATAATGTGACATAACAATTCCACTGTATGCAAGACAGAACACAGATAACAGTACCGCAAAGTTAATTGTCATCTGCAGCACACGGATGATGCTGTATTTTCCTTTGAACAGATTTCTGTACCATTTGAAATTCAGGATGTTATGTACCAGAAACAGGACAAGCATCCCTGCCCCAAACCACTCATGAAACTCCAGCCCTATTATCTGAAACGCCATGAGCAAGAGCAGCAGTATCATCATTAGAAAATCAATGGTAATTTTTATCTTCATTTTTGGATTCATCTTTATTTCCCCGCAAAATCTATATCTGTGTCTCTGTATATTACATTTTTCCGTTTCGTCCGTCTGCCTCCGCTTTTCCTAACAGATACAGAAACGCTATGGCAGGTATCCGCAAAATCGGCACTTTGGTTTCATGCTTTGTGATACCAAAATCATCCAACTTTTTTGTTACAAGAAAAGCATTTGTTACCCCTGAATTTTCGTCCCTGCATAATTCGACAATGGCATCGGTAGCAGGAATATGAGAATTGTTGCGATATTTAACCTCACAAAGAATTTTCTCACGGGGAAGCTCAATCACTACGTCAACTTCTTTCTGATTATCCTTAGCCTTTCTGAAATAACCAAGCTGTGCTGTACTTCCCTGATAGAATGATACAATATGCTTATAAACGCATGTTTCCACCATAGCTCCAAGTTCTCTTTCGTCCGATAAAACATCCTCTATCATCAATACTGCATTGCGAATTGCTGCATCTGCAATAAAGATTTTCGGTTTTCCTTTCAATGCTCCCTTATTTCCCACATCCATCGGTTTTGCCAGATAGATGAGATTAGACATTTCAAGGGCTTCGATATAACCGTCAATTGTACTGACAGAGGTATTTTCCAATTCTTTCGCTGCTGTCGTCACGCTGAAAATCTCCGTTGAGTTCATACAGAGGTACAAAAACAGTTTTTCCATTAAAAGCGGACTCCGGATATTAAAGAGAGTCAGCACATCTCGCTTGATGACCTTATCTACCACGTCTTCACGCAGCATTCTTTGGGCATAAATATCATCATCAGACAATACAAGCTCTGGAAAACCGCCAATCATAAGATAACGGTTGAAATGACCTTCCAATGGAGCAAACCTGTCCATCAAATCGCCAAGCCTTGCAACACTCATTTTCACAAGCTCTGTCAGTTTCAGATTATCGGGTAATACCGGTTCTTCAATCTGAAGCAAACGGCAATACTCATAAAATGACATTGTTGGAATCTTTAAAACATTCCATCTGCCTGTGCCGCTATCTGCTGCCCCTTTTTCCAATACCGGACTTACCGAACCTGTTGCAGTCAGACGAATATCCTTTCTGCGGTCATAAATAACCTTCATCCACAATTCCCAATGCTCTGTATATTGTATTTCATCAAAAAAAATATATTTCGTTTCCTCAATTGGATAAAGCGACTCATAAATAGAAAGGACAGTTTCTGCATTAACGAGTTTAACAATGGGATTATCAAAAGATACATACAGAATATTTTTCGGGCTGACACCCTCATCAATCAGATTATCTATCATCTGGTACATAATCGTTGTCTTGCCTACACGCCTTGCCCCGGACAATACTGCAAACCGTCTGATTGTTTTATGCTTTATCATTTTCAGGGCTTCATAATATGCAAGCCTTTTCTGCGGCTTACTCTCCTCTTTAATTGCAGCTGGATTGCGCCACCACGGATTATACTGCCGCAATACCTTAATGACCTGTTCATCACTTACGATTGCCATAAAAGCACCTCCATACTGTCATTATTTCCTCGGAATTATATTAATATACTTGCATAAATCCCACGGAGTTATGCAAGTATATTGTAACAACAGTCTGAGAAAAATGCAATACAAAAGGACATTCTGCCACTTAAACCTTTTTACAGCCTGCTGATTCCAGACATTACCACCCGGAATAACAGTTCCTTTCTTCTGGTTCAAAGCCCTCACCAACACATCAAAATATTCCAGAATATTAACCGCCGAAGTAATATTCTCAAAAATGCTAACCATATTGTAATCATTTCATACAACAGAGTCAACCATATCACCAAAATGCACTTCAATTCCGCTCCCCGAATCATCTTCTGCGCCTGCCTGCGGCATGCGTTCCATGTATCATAATACAAGCTGTTTTGGCTGCAGAATAATCCACTGCAAATCTCTTCTTTCACTTTATACTCTTTTCCCAAAAATCTACTGCTCTGTTTAACCATCCCTCAGCAGCCGTACCAATTCCCAGACCAAATCCATGCTCCACCCCTCCATAGGCATGAAATTCCGTGGGAATCCCCAGTTTCTTTAATTCGTTAATGCGGCTCTGCATCACTTTCCAGTCTGCTATACCATCCGATTTACCCACACAGGCAAAGGTGGGCGGATCCTGTTGCGTATAATCCGAATGCTCCGTATACTGCATAATGACAGCCCCCGCATGCGGCAGTTTTTTCCCACCATAGCCTTCCGGTCCATAGGAACCAAGGTTCGCTGCCATCCTCGTCCCGGCAGAACCACCCCATAAAGAATAACCGGATACATCCACCTGCAGTTCATCCGCATGATTGAAAATAAATGTGATAGCACGTGCCAGATCCTGACATGCCTTTTTCTCCCCTCCACTTCGGTAAATCAGTGCAAAGGCATTATAGCCTTTTTCGCTCAGCTCCATTGCTGCTGGAAAGCTTTCATGCATGGCACCCACATAACTCCATCCTCCACCTGCATTCACTATGGCAAACTTACGTCCCGGTTTTCCTTTAAAGAATATCAGGCCTGTATTTTTCTTCTGTGGGTCTGCTTTCTTTTCCTTCGCTGTATAAATATCATAAAAAACTGTCTCACCCTTCCCCGCCCGGTTCATCAGATGTTTCACTGTTTTTACCGTTGTATCAGTACGGACATAATTATGATACGGCATCAGTTCATCAATTTCTCTAAGTTTCATATTCTTTGGAATAGAAAAATCCACTGGGAACAGCAACCGCCCATATCCCCAAAAAACAGGATTGTCCATAACATCTGCCACTTTGGTATTGCCCGTTACAGAACTGCTTTTTGTCTTATTCGTCTGCTTTACAACACGGATTTGGCATGTATATTTCTTTCCCTTGTAAGTGGCTGTGACGGTTGCCTTTCCTGCTTTTCTCGCCTTTATCTTTCCTTTTTTGCTGACAGATACCAGGCTTCTATTGGAACTTTTCCACCTGATTTTTTCTGCCTGCTTTCCAGATACTGACACAAGACTTAATTGCTTTGTTTTCCCCTGCCACAAGGATATCTTTTTGTCCCGCATACTGATTCCGGATGCAGCCGATACTTCATGCCCTGAAAGAATCCCAAAAACCAGTAAAGCTAAAACCACACAAACAAATTTCCGCATTATTTTCATGTTCATCCCCCTTAATTATTCTTAAAAATCCGGTCCAGCCATTTGTCATATTCCGGAATCCAGTTTCCCATTGCCCCAAATCCATGCGGGGTATTTTCGAGAACCTGATAAGTTACATTTACCCCTGCTTTCCCCAATGCCCTGATATTTGCCTGAAACTCATCCACAAACGGATCCTGTGTCCCATAACAGAAATAGGTCGGCGGTAATTTTTCCGCACGAAGTTTTTTTACGCTTTTTTCTGCAATGGAAAGTTCTCCATAAAAGGAATAAATCATTCCACATGCTGCAGCATTTGCCGAAATCCTGTCCAGTTTATCCGGTTTATAGGATGTATCCAGTTTTTTTCCGGTTACCTTTCCTTTAAAATGGCGCAGTTCCTCTCCTACCTGAATCCCTCCGGCAGAAAAGCCCATCAGGGCAATGTCCTTTTTATCTATTTTATATACTTTAGCATTCTTTCTTATAAAGCGGACTGCCCTTGCCACGTCCAGCGCACCTTCCTCCTGCGTATAGGGATCAAGGCGGTAATCGACAATAAAGCAGTGGTATCCCCTTTTGTTCAGTTCTTCTGCTACCGGTATGGAATCTGTATAATTTCCCCGAAACATAAACGCCCCGCCTGCACATAGCACAACCGCACCTTTAATCTTTTTCCCTTTTTTTGCCGGCATGGTCGTCAAATATGGCACAAAGGAAGGATTGTCAAAATAATCCCCATCATTTTGGGTATATTTTGTCTGTGCAGGTACATTTCCTTTATCCCACAGATAAAGCACCTGCTTTTTATTTGCTTTTGCTTTCACCCTCGAAACAGTATCCGTCCGTTTCTTCGGTTTTTTTGTCTTTTTATTCATCAGACTGTAAAAATCCGGCTCCTGCTTTAACATTTCCTCCTGTGTAATTCCAGCAGGCTCGTCACTGACAATCTTTGTAACCTTACCTTTTTTTGCAGCAAAAGACGTTTCATAAAATCCACCAAAAACCATGATTAGAACCATGCCCATCATAAATGTAACTGACATTCTATTACGTTTATTCATTTTTTTCTGCATTTTCTTTCTCCTTTCCTGCCAGTCTTTGACTGAAATCTGTCTTCAGACCAGCAAATTAACAAGCATACCGTATTCCTGTTACAACTTTTGAAATAACGCTGTGCCATATCTGACACCTCCTACCTGAAATCATTTTACGTCAATAGCCAAGTCCATGCAGCCATTCCTCTACATCAGCTGCCACATCAGAAACAGACTCAGCTGCGCTTTCATGAACAACAGCAAATCCATCAGAAATCACTGTGGCATCCGGTTCCAGTTCCTGAATCGTGTCGGGTGTGCCGGAAAGGCTGCTTCCTCTATGAACATCGAATGGAATAATTGTCTTTCCAGAGAAATCGTACTCATCAAAGAAGCTGTACATCACCTGGGGAAGGTCATACCACCACAACGGGTAACCGATAAAAATTGTATCATATTCATCCAGGTTTTCGATATGCGAAGTCAGTTCTGGCCGGACATCATCCTTCTGTTCTACTGACGCATACTCGATCAATTCATCAATATTGCCGGGATAATCCACAGACGTTTCAATCGAAAACAAATCCCCTCCGGTTACTGCCTGAATATCCTCAGCCACAGTCCGTACCAGACCTTTTGCTTCTCCGTCCACTTCCATTACACTGGCTGATGAGATTGCGTCCACTTCACTGTTTTCTGCGACTGCAAAATAAACAATCAGAACCTTTCCTGTCCCTGCGGTCTTTGTACTGTTTCCTCCGTTATCCTGTGAACCCTTCGCACTGCTCTCTGCAGCCTGACTGGATTTTTTCTGTGCGGACGAATTATTGGTATTGTCAGAGTCATTTGCTGCCCCGCACGCTGTCAGCCCAAGCATCAATGCAGCAGCTAATACAAATGCAATTTTTCTTTTCATAATTCTTTCATTCCTTTCTTAATAAATTTTGTGGCGTTTAACGCTTTTGCCATGCAAGCCGAATAATGGTTGATAATTTCACTATGTCCAATATCTATCGTTGCAATCGCATCCATGTCCTTGCTGTCCAAGGCAAAATCCCAGATATTCAGATTTTCCTCCATTTGCTCCTTCCGGGCGGCGATTTTGCCCAAAAGGCGGTGCCGGAACTGCAGGATAAATTTGTACACCAGGCACCATAATAATCGCCAAAAGACTGACGGTTCAATCAGCCGGTATCCCGTCCGGATTGCGTTCAATACAGCCTGCAAATGGCCTCATCCGGCACCTGAACTCCATTATGCAATTTCAAATTCTCCACTTCAGTAACCTCCTATGTTCTGGATCATTCATCAAGGAGATAAGTAATTCTCCTCTATTCAAGTATATTTTAGAATGAGTTACCCAAAAAGTACAATGCCAAATAGACAAAGCAGTATAATCTATGTGCATACCAAAAAGAATATCAACCTCACACTCAATGTTCTAATTCAATATTGCATTGGTAAAAAGCTAAAGGCTCTTCATTTTCCATTGCAGAAAACGCTGCACATAATAGGATATAAAAATCATCAGCCCCATGATTGCTGCATAATCCAAAACAAAATAAAACACCGGCTCCTCATAATCAAAAAATGCAAACATCACTTTCTGAAAGATATAATCTACAAACTTCCTTGTAGACAACGCATATACGCCATATCCGGCAATCAGTGCAGCCATGGCACGCAGAGTCCATGTGCAGGCTTTATTATTTTTCGCAGCGGGACGTTTTCCTTTTATCATTCCCACAATCATGCAATAATGAAGGCCGATATGGAAACCCATCAATAAAAACCCGGCATAGGATGCCGTCATGTGCATTCCTCTTGCCCATGCTTTACTGACCGGGATATCCAAAAAGCGGAACACATAGCGTGACATGGAAATTCCGCTAAACATCAGCAAAAGCATATCAATGAGAAGTACTGTATCCACAGTCGTGAAAAGTATTCTTACGGAGGAATATTTTCCCTTTCCCAATGCCCTATACCAGTTTCCGTTTAAGATATGATGCAGGACCAACAGTACCAGCATGACAGCGCCTGTTATCTCATGCCATTTAGGCCCCACATAGTGAAACGCCATCAGCACAAACAGTAAAATAGTCATGCAGATATCAATCCCAATCTTAATAACCTGTTTCGCTTTCATTATACCACCTCCATGCTGGTAAGTAATCTTTCCTTACTTCATATGCTTTCCCCAAAAGCTGACTGCTCTGTCCACCCATCCCTCCGCTGTTGTCCCGCTACCCAGTCCAAAACCATGGGGGAGACCTTCAAAAATCTCAATCTCCGCATCTGTTCCCTGCGCCCGGAGCCTGTCAATCCGGTTCTGCATCGTCTGATAATTCGCAATACCGTCATTCGTTCCCACATTTGCATAAGTTGGCGGATCATTCGCACTGACAGCAGAATATCCGGTGTACTGCGTTACCACCGCTGCCGGTCTTGAAAGGGCATCCCCTCCATACGCTGCCGGTCCGCCTGCCCCGACCAGCGCTGCCATCCTTGCCCCTGCAGAGCCGCCCCAAAGGGTATAATCTTCTGTATCTATCCCCAGTTCCTCTTTATGCTGATGGATAAAACTTATGGCTCTTGCCAAATCCTCACATGCCGTCTGCTCACCTGGACGATAAATCAAGGCAAAAGCATTATATCCCTTTTTGCCCAGTTCCAATGCCACCGGGAAACTGTCATGCATTGCACCGACGTATACAAAACCGCCGCCTGCATTTACAACAGCAAACTTTGCACCGGGCTTTCCCTTGAAGAAAAACAGACCGGTATCTGCTTTGGATGAATCTGCCCGTTTCTCCTCATCAGAATAAATATTATAAAAAACAGTTTCTCCGCCTGCTGCCCGTTCCATCAATGTATTAACAATCTCCACTGTCTTTTCCGGCTTTACGTTATGATACCATGTAAGGACATCACCCACATTACCCAGAGTAAGTGTATCACTGATATTCTTATGGACCGGAAAAAGTAATCTCCCATAGGAACCGAAAACTGGATTGTTTATCACATCTTTTACTAAAGTATTCTCTGTGACTCTTTTCACAAAGGATACCTTTTCTCCATGATTCCAAAACCACAGCATCCCATTATATGCGTATTCTGCAGAAGCCCTTCCATCATGGGAATATCCCTCTTTGATGCGGAAGGCAAGATTACCCTCTGTCTCATTATCCGCTTCGCGGAAATTACCGCTCTCCTGCCCTAACATTCCCTCAATCTGATTCGTAAACTGGCTGCAGGCAAAATCATCTGTACCCGTAGCTGCAAAGATAAAGAAATCTTTCCATGTATAACCGGATTCCACTACCGCCCTGTCCAGCCTGTTTCCGGTAGAATCAATAGCACCACTGGATGGCATAAAGTAGCGAAATGCATCCAGGCAGTTCAAAAAGGTATGCCATGTCGCAACAGAACCCATAGAAAATCCGCCAAAAGCACGGTGGTCACGGGAGGCCTTAATTCCCTCCGGCGTTACATTCTCCGCATAAGTTGAATAGGTTCCCTCCACTGCCGGGATCAGGTCATTCATCAGTTCATTGTGGTAATTGACGGTCAGCGTACCATATGCCAGCGTATAATCACCGCTGTCCGACGGGCTTTCATTGTTGTAAGTCGGGCATACAATGATAAATGCTTTCATTTTCCCATCACTGACTGCATGATCAATTACATTTTTGAATGTTCCCGGACTTTCCGGTGTTCCCAGCCATGTCGTCTCATTACTCCATCCTCCGTGCATCAGATAGAAAACATTGTATCTCTCTTGTTCTGAATAACCGTATGGCAAATATACAATAGCTCTTTTATTCAGTTTTCTGTTCTTTTGCTCATAGGTTTTGGATTCGTAGGTTTCATAATTTAATTCCACCAGAGAACCCTGTCTGTCTGCGTCCGTGTAATACTCCGCCGGTATTTCCTGCAGCTCTTTGGGGATTTTCTCATTTTCCGCTATACCTGCATCGGACGAATCATTTTTTTCTTTTTTGCCTTTACAATAATTTTTGCCTTCAGTTTCCACTTCCCTATCTTTGCCGTAATGACTGCCTTTCCCTTTTTCTTCGCCCTTACAACACCTTTTTTAGATACTGCCGCCACCTTTCTATTGGAAGATGACCACTTTATCTTTTCAGATGTTCCCCTGATTTTCAGCTGCTTTTTCTGTCCCACCTGCAAGGTAAGTTTTTTATAATTCAGGGATATGCTTTTCTTCTTTGCCTGACTGCTGGTTCCCCCGGCAAAAAGGGAAACTGCCATAGCAAAAATTATCAGGTACAATACTAATCTTTTTCTTTTCATGGAACACCTCCATCATAAAAACTATTACTTTTTAATGCAAAGATTTCAGCCATTCTGCCACCGCTCCGGCTGCATGCGTAACATCATCATCGAACACTTCCAAAACATTATCGCTGACATCCGCTTTGCACAATTTCCTGATATCTGCCACGCTGTTTCCAGCGCCGCTGCCTCCGTGGGTAACCAGCGGATAGATTGTCTTTCCTGTCAGGTCATCCGACTGCAGAAAGGATTTCACTGCACCCGGAATCGTTCCCCATCATACCGGAAACACAAGGATTACCGTATCATACTGGTTAAGTTCCGGCAGATTGCCTGAAAGCGCCACATTCTCATCCAAATCCATCTCATCCTTTGCCACAGATACCGTATCACTGTAAGCGGAAGGATATTTCTTCACTGTCTGAATTGCATACACTTCTCCGCCGACGGCATTGTGGATCATAGCGGCAAGCAACTGGCTGTTTCCAACAAGCGTTCCGTCATCCTTCATTAAAGAGGCACTGGATACTGCATCCACATCTTCCTCAAAATCCGAATTTCCAACTCTTGTAAAATACACAGTCAGAACTTTCTGCTCTCCCATATCAGTTTTTTCCATTGCTGCAGCCTCATCCACGTCAACGGAAACCGGCATATAATGCCGTTTTGCATAGGGTACGAAAAAATACCCGGCAATAAACACTACTGCAAGTACCACCCCTGCAATCAAATACATCTTTTTACGTTTCTTCCTCTGCTCCATCATTTCCGCCTTTCCCTGACAACACTTGTACTTATTGCCTGCATTCCTGAAATATCTCAAGTCCTTCTGCGTCATCTTTTTACAGCTACCTGGAACAACCGTACAGGACTCTGTGATATCACCAGAAAATTTGCCAGAATTTATTTATCCTTATTATAAAAAAAGAGAGACCTCCAAAGAAGCCTCCTTTTGTTCACCAGTTTATACCCAAAAGTTGTAACCCTGCTGTAACAGTTCAGCCCAGGACTTTGCACCCCGCTGCAAAGTCCGTAAAAACGCGTAAATTCTGCCAAGAGTGAATCCGGCTCTTTGCCGTAGGGCGCTAAACGTCCTGAGGACGTTTGTTCAGCGCGGACCGAAGTGGAACGTAGACAACTTTAAATAGCCGGATTCAGTAACTATTCGGCTGAGGGCTGAATAGTTACACCCTGCTGTTCAATCCAATACTGCCTGTGCCGCTATCTGCTGCACCTTTTTCCAATACCGGACCTCCCGAACCTGTTGCGGTCATAAATAACCTTCATCCACAATTCCCAATACGAGTGCCATAAAAGCACCTCCATACTGTCATTATTTTCCCGGAATTATATTAATATACTTGCATAAATCTTATGGAGTTATGCAAGTATATTGTAACAACAGTCTGGGTTATTAACCGCCGAAGTAATATCATCAAAAAACTTTGTAAGTGTGACTGGTATATTCAATAAATCTTAGTGTATCTTCAAATGAAATTGCTCTAATTCACTTTTTGGAATATCACCATGCAGCCTTAACATAAACTGATACAATTTTTGCACTAAATGCTCGCAGGCGGTAATCCCTTCTTCCGTAACTTTAAGAACATTTTTTCTTGCATCATCATCAGAAACAGTATGCCTGATATACTTCTTTCCCGGCATTTTCCGTTAAATACTGCAAAATCCAGCATTGATGAATCGTCAACCCTTCTGTTTCCATTGTTGTCGGATTCAACTTATTATAAATCAGGTTTGACAAGATACGGACTTCAAGTTCAAGGTTCTCAATCGCCCCCCTATGTCCTCCTCCCGGAACTGTTCCTTATAAAATATGTGCTTTGGGTTTTATTCTGTAAGTATACATACAATAATAGTACTGCCCTGATTTTATATCAATAGATATTTCGAGCTGCGCAATCAGATTAACTTTCCATTCGTTACTATTTACGGCTCAGGAGCCGCTCATAGCAACGATTCGGGGCGATATGCAAATTTTGCTGCGCAAAAATCGCCCCTCACTCCTG
>CAYNOE010000084.1:4516-11389 GCA_964398745.1 uncultured Lachnobacterium sp. | reverse complement strand
GACCGCATGATTGTCTATCTCCATTATTACGAAGGGTATTCCATAAAAGAGATTGCAAAGATCATGGGAAAGAATTCCAACACCATCAGTTCAAAACTGACATGTGCCAGAAAAAAATTAAAAACAATGCTTGATATGTCAGGTTTTCTATGAAAACCTGATGCAGCGTCAGTCCTTTGCTGTTTGTCGTGCATCTTTGATGCATGACCAATAGCAAATTTAAAATGGACTGACGTTCCAGTAAGGAGGCGTAATATGAGCACATATAAGCATGAAATGGACAAAATCAAAATGAGTGAGCAGGGAAAAAAGCGTATGCTTGCGCTTTATTCCAGCGAGACAGAACAATGTTCGAAAAAGGAGAAAAGGGACATGAAAAAATTAATGAAACCAGTAGTGGCAGCTGCTGCCTGCATGGCAATTTTACTTGGATATACCATATCCGGAAATATGGCAGTAAAGGAGGGCGGCTCCCGGCAGGAAGCGCAGGACGACCATTCATTTACCATGATGGTAAATGCTGAGGAATTAAAGGAGGACAGGCCGGTTTTAACTTATATCGGCGGTGAACTTGAAAACGGCTGGGCAATCTGTGGGGAGGAAGACGGTATGGTATCCTACAGCCTGGCAACGGATTTTGCGTGCGAGGGGGAAAATATCAAAACCGTCACCTACAGGATTAACAAAGGCGCGTTCCAGATTATCAAGCCGGAAAGCGTAAAACTGGAGGATAATGGTATTTCAATGAATGAAGCGGAAAAATTTGAAAATGTCATGCTGCTTCCGGGGGGAAAGTTTCCGATAGGCGTTTTCGGAGCTGAAGATTTAAGTGATGAGGAGCAGGAGGAAAGCGAACAAGCAGACGGCTATGGCGCGGTTGAATATACGCTGGACTATGCGAACCAGAAGCCGGAAAATGTTGTGTTCAATATCTGCGGGAAAAAGAAGATGTCTGATGCAGACAATAAAATATTTGGGGACCGGACAGTGGAAGAAGAAAAAGCCGGGATGGATGAGCTGCTTGGGGATATCGTAATCACCTGCACCGCAACCTTTACCGACGGAACAACCGTCAGCCGGGAAATTATAATGGAAAACAAAATCATGACGCCAAATGAAGCGGAGTCAGAGGCTGTCATCCGTGATAAAAAGAACCACCCTGACATCAAGAAAGAGATTGAAGAATTTGCAAACAAAAAGAGAGTTTATCTTTTCTTTAAGATGAAATAAAGGAGCAAATCATTTGAAAAGTTTTGTTGCAAAGAAATGATTCGCGTAAGTAATGCCCTGTTAATACAGGGCATTATATTATACATACTGGTTAAATGTCGGATATGCAGAACTGTCCGTTTTTGAGGAAACGTTTTTTGGAATTTCCCCGATAACATCCAGATAAAAACCGGCAAAGGTCTGTGACTGGTACGGTGCAACCCACAGCGAACCGATTCCAAAGGAAATTAAAGACAGAAAATGAAGCCCCAGAAAACTCAGGAAAATATAAAAAAGCTGTCCCCGGTGTCCCTTCGTAAGCGCGCGGCTTTTGCGGAGGGCATCTGCGGGCTTTATGTCTTCATGCTCCAGCACAAGAAAAAAACAAAGCGCATACTGCAGAGCCAGAAGTACCACAAGTGCAAGGCTTATAAATGCAAGCAATACAAATACGGCAATGATGCCTGCCGTAACCGGAAATACCAAAAGCAGAACAGCCCCGGCGGTGACCGGAAGCAGCGCGGCCAGTACTGCAAGCATCAAAAGAAGCGCAGTGAGAATATAGCGGTCAGGCCGGTTTTTAAATCCATAAAATACCATGCTGATTTCGTATGGCTTTTTTCTTGCCATGGCAAGGTGCAGCTTCATCAGGCCGGCAGAAAGCACGGCTGCAATCAGCACAATCAGAAAATATGCCACATAAAAAATAACTGTCTGAAAAAGGGACTGCTTTTCTTTCTGAAGCATGGAAAACGGGAGCAGGGCCGCAAGAGTCACAGCGCTTGCGGTAAGCAAAGCTCCCATTGGAATTCCATAGTGCCCGGTTAAATTTTCCCTTGCAATGCGTTTGAGTTCTTTGCACGGTCTGCTCATGATGTCAGTAACTCCTTTTCCTTATGCAACCAGGTCAATATTCGCCCCGCGCAGCTTTACAGAGTCTGCAGCTTTTAATTCCTTTTGGTACGGGTTGCTTTCGTTGGTGTATTTAATCATGGTATTTGTGGTGCCGCCGGAAATATAGCTTCTTCCGCATTCCGGGCAGACCGATGTATGGATGGAAACCGCCGCGGAAACCACTTGTCCGTTATTCTGCGCCGCTTTTTTATAGGCATTTGAAACATGCTCGCCCTCATGGGCGCGTACAGCCGCGCCGGCGGACTGCGGTGAAATATGTGTGGCCGTCTTAAATGACACGTTTTCATCCGAGCCGTCCTTGTATTTCCGGTTTTTACAAGTCTCGCATTCTGCAGGAGAGGAACGTCTGCCGGCCTTCTTTTCGTCATCCGGGTTTACCGGTTTCTTATCCTCAGGCAGTTTTCCATCCGGCCCTGGAATTTTCTTTTCATCTTCCCCGTTTCCGGAAACCGTATATTTATTTTGCATGGATGAATCATAAGGACTGTTGTATAAAGAATAGTCTGTTCCGATTGTCATAAAAATCCCCCTTCCAGAAAAATAATCAGTAATACTGTCTGTATTATACCACTTAATTTCCAGTCCGACAATCATATTTTACGATTTTTGACAGAACCTGCAATCCGTATTATACTAAAGACATGGAAAAATACAGTATGATGAAAACAGACAAAACAATGGACAAATACATATACATAACAGGGTGGATATTTCTTGGAATGGCAGCCGCTTTCGGCATCGGACTTCATTTCGGGCTGATGGATTTGTTTAAAACAATGTCGCACTGCGTCTTTCACCGGATAACCGGGCTTTACTGCCCGGGCTGCGGCGGAACGAGGGCAGTCACAGCACTGTTTCATGGGAAAATACTGGTTTCTTTATATTATCATCCTGTGGTCGTCTACACAGCGGTGTTTGGCGGCTGGTTTATGCTTTCACAGACCATCGAACGGCTTTCAGGAGGAAAACTAAAAATCGGAATGCACTACAGGGATTTATACCTCTGGCTTGCCCTTATGATAGTCGTTCTCAACTGTTTTATCAAAAATATCGTGCTTGTCCTTACTGGAACTGCGTTGATGGCATAAGCTGTTCCATCATTTCCCTGTAATCAGTGCCGGACATCCTGGAATACGCATCCATAAAAGCGTCCACGCTTCCATAAACAAAATAAATTAATATAAAAACAGTCACATAAAGGACGATGGTGATGGTGAGTGCAGTAATTCCCATTACCAGTCCGGCCTGTGCTTTTGCGCCGTACCTCATCTGCCCGCTGCGCGAAAGTGTCGCAAAAATGACTGCCAGCGCCCCGCATGGCAGTGAAATATACGGCAGCAGACAACTGAGCAGGGCAGCTCCTGCCAGTGTTAGGGAAATGGTTTCCATCCGGTCGGACGGACTGCCTGTCTTTGGAAACTGTGAATATGTATCCATAATGATTACCTCCGAGTAGAATTCCATCATAACATACTTGATTTCATTTTACCACTTCATGTATAATAGGAAAAGCAAAAAAATTTGAAAGGGAATACTTATGGATATCATTGCAAAAATTGCAGAAGAACTTGGAATCAGAAAAGGACAGGCTGAAGCCGCCGTCAAATTAATCGATGAGGGATGCACCATCCCTTTTATTTCGCGTTACCGGAAAGAAGCGACCGGTGCATTAAACGATGAGGTATTAAGAAACCTGAATGACCGGCTGGCATACCTGAGGAATCTGGAAGAAAAAAAACAGACCGTGCTTGCATCCATAGAGGAGCAGGGAAAGCTGACTGAAGAACTGAAAAAACAGATTCAGGAAGCGGAAACACAGGTTGCGGTGGATGATTTGTACCGTCCATACCGTCCGAAGCGGCGTACCCGGGCCACGGTTGCAAAGGAAAAGGGATTGGAGCCTCTTGCAAACCTGATTATGCTCCAGATGTTAAAAACCCCTCTGATGGAAGAAGCTGCAAAATACATAAATCCGGAAAAAGAAGTGGAAACAGCAGAAGACGCCCTTTCAGGCGCAAAGGATATTCTTGCGGAATTTATATCCGATAATGCCGAATACCGCAAATATATCCGTGAACTGACCATGAAAAAAGGCCGCCTTCTTTCAAATGCAAAGGACAAAGAGGCAGAGTCTGTTTACGAAATGTATTATGAATTTGACGAGGCATTATCCAAAGTAGCAGGCCACAGGACGCTTGCCATTAACCGCGGGGAAAAAGAAAAAATCCTTGTGGTTAAAATAGAAGCGCCGGAAGAAGATATCCTCCGGTATCTGGAAAAACAGATTATCACGAATACACAGGCGGAAACGGCACAGGTTTTAAGGGAAGTTGCAGAAGATGCTTATGAAAGGCTGATTGCCCCGGCAATTGAGCGGGAAATCCGTAATGACCTGTCCGAAAAAGCCGAGGACGGCGCAATTAAAGTTTTCGGCAAAAACTTACAGCAGCTTCTTATGCAGCCACCGATTGCAGGGCAGGTCGTGCTTGGCTGGGATCCGGCGTTCCGTACCGGATGCAAGCTTGCGGTTGTTGACAGTACTGGAAAAGTTCTGGATACGACAGTAATTTATCCGACAGCCCCACAGAATAAAGTAGACGAAGCAAAAGCGGTTTTAAAGAAACTGATTGATAAATACCATATTACGCTGATTTCCCTTGGAAACGGGACTGCGTCAAGGGAATCCGAACAGGTAATCGTGGAACTTTTAAAAGAAATTCCGGTTACCGTGCAGTATATCATTGTAAATGAAGCAGGAGCGTCAGTATATTCTGCAAGCAAACTTGCCACGGAAGAATTTCCGGAATTTGACGTGGGTCAGAGAAGCGCGGCATCCATGGCGCGCCGCCTGCAGGATCCACTTGCTGAACTGGTAAAGATTGATCCGAAATCCATTGGTGTCGGACAGTACCAGCATGACATGAACCAGAAAAAATTAAGCACGGCGTTAGAGGGTGTGGTGGAGGACTGTGTAAACAAAGTAGGCGTGGATTTAAATACCGCATCAGCCTCCCTCCTCGAATATGTATCCGGAATCAGCAAAACCATCTCAAAAAACATCGTGGTTTACCGAGAGGAAAACGGGGAGTACACATCCCGCTCCCAGCTTCTTAAGGTGGCGAAGCTGGGACCTAAAGCATATGAGCAGTGCGCCGGATTTATGAGAATCGGAAACGGCAAAAACCCGCTGGATGCAACCGGTGTTCATCCGGAATCCTATTCCGCCACAAAAAAGCTTCTGGAAAAACTCGGTTACACGCTGGATGATGTGAAAAGCCGCAAAGTTGCAGGTATTTCAAAAAAAATAACTGATTACAAAAAGCTTGCTGCGGAACTGGAAATCGGGGAACTGACGCTCCGCGACATTGTAAAAGAACTGGAAAAACCGGCGCGCGATCCGCGTGAAGATATGCCAAAGCCTATTCTTAGAAGCGATGTCCTTGAAATGAAAGACCTTACACCGGGCATGGTTTTAAAAGGAACCGTCAGAAACGTCATTGATTTTGGCGCGTTTGTGGATATCGGTGTCCACCAGGACGGGCTGGTGCATATTTCCGAAATCTGCGACCGCTATATCAAACATCCGCTTGAAGTGGTAAGCGTTGGGGATATTGTGGAAGTAAAGGTGTTAAGCGTTGACCTGAAAAAGCAGAGAATCCAGCTCACCATGAAAATATAGATGCACCATCTTTCTTTTTTTGCCGGAAGATGATATAATAAACAAAGAATACCACATGAACTGAAAGCAGGATAAACGAATGAAAGTAATATTTGATGTAAAGCTTAACCCCAAAGACCTGTACCGTTTTAACATGCACCAGGCATATACCGGCATACAGGGGTGGGTATCCATTATTCTCGGGATTCTCGCCTTTGTTATGGCAGGCGTAACCTTCGGGGAGAAATCATTTGAATACACTTTTTTGTATGTTGTGGTTGGGCTTCTGTTCTGGTTTTACATGCCGGTTTCCTTCTGGTTCCGTGCAAAGCTGACGCTGAAAACCAATGAGGTTCTGGCGAATGAACTGCATTATGAGGTTTCCGGAGAACAGATTCATGTGACGCAGGGGGAAGAAGAAGGAGAACTGCCGTGGGATGCCGTTTACAAACTGGTTTCAGATAAACACCAGGTTTTAATTTATACCACAAGGATTAATGCATACATTATTCCTATGGAACAAATCGGAAAGCAGTATGCAGACTTCAAAAAGATTGCAGAAAAGAAACTGGAAAAATTCCGCCTGAAATTAAAGGCATAAAAATCAGGAGCATCATTTAATGCAGAATAAAATAACAGAAGTTACAGTTAAGGAAACTTTTTCGGCGGAAGAAACCTTTGCCCTTGGGGTACAAATCGGAAAAACCGCAAAAAAAGGTACTGTCTGTACCGTAAACGGTGACCTTGGAACCGGAAAGACCATTCTTGCACAGGGAATCGCCAGCGGGCTTGGAATTGCAGAACCCATAAGCAGCCCGACTTTTACCATTGTACAGATTTATGAAGAGGGCAGGATACCCCTTTACCATTTTGACGTATACCGGATTGGGGACGTGGAGGAAATGGAAGAAATCGGTTACGAGGATTATTTTTACGGCGATGGTTTCACCATGATAGAATGGGCGGAGCTGATTGAAGAGATTTTACCGGAAAAACGTTTGGAGATTACTATGGAAAAAAATCTGGAAAAAAGCTTTGATTACCGCAGAATTACAATAAAGGACATAAAATAAATGACTCAATATGAAAAT
>CAYNOE010000084.1:0-4506 GCA_964398745.1 uncultured Lachnobacterium sp. | reverse complement strand
GTAAAATAACAATGAAGGACAGACTATGAAAATACTTGCTCTTGACAGTTCGGGGCTGGTTGCCAGCATCGCTGTCACGGAAGACGACAATTTGCTTGGTGAATACACAATTAACCATAAAAAAACACATTCACAGACCCTTCTTCCCATGCTGGATGAGGTGGTAAAGATGACGGAACTGGATTTAAATACCATAGACGTTATCGCGGTTGCGGCGGGACCGGGTTCCTTTACGGGACTTAGGATTGGTTCGGCGACTGCCAAGGGTCTGGCACTTGCGCTGGATAAAAAAATTGTACCTGTTCCGACCGTGGATGCGCTTGCGTACAATCTCTGTGAAAGTGCCGGTATTGTCTGTCCGCTTATGGATGCCAGAAGACAGCAGACCTATACAGGGCTCTACGAATTTGAGAACGGGCAGATGCACACCATTTTACCGCAGTGTGCAGTCGGCATTGATGAAATTGTTGCAAAAATTAACAAACAAAAACAGGCGGTAAATTTCCTTGGGGACGGGGTTCCTGTTTTTAAGGAATATATTAAGGAACACATAAATGTGCCGTACAGTTTTGCCCCGGCACACTGCAGCAGGCAGCGCGCGGCAGCAGTTGCCGTTCTTGGCGGGATATTATATCAAAAAGGCATGGCGGAAGATGCAAAAGACCATGCACCTATCTATTTAAGGCTTTCACAGGCGGAGCGGGAGCGGAAAGAAAAGGAGCGTGAGTACCGGATATGAAACCGGATATCACAATCCGGCGGATGAAAGCAAAGGATGTTTCCGAAGTGGCGGAGATTGAAAAAAACAGTTTTTCCCAGCCATGGAGTCCGCAGGCGTTTCTTGACGCACAAAGAGACAGTAACGCCGTATTTCTCGTTGCGGAGGATGAAACGGGGAAAATTATAGGATATGCCGGAATGTATCTGTCGCCGCCGGAGGGCGAAATCACAAATGTTGCAGTTAAAAAAGAAAACCGAGGGCAGGGCTGTGGACAAAAACTGGTGTCCGCCATGCTTTTGCAGGCAAAAGAACACGGGCTGGAAAGAATTGTCCTGGAAGTCAGAAGCAGTAATGCATCTGCCGTTCATGTATATCAGAAGGAAGGTTTTGTCAGGCTGGGAGTCCGCAAAAACTTTTACCGGTTTCCCAGGGAGGATGCAGACATTATGGAGTGGACAGACCGCTCAGTTAAGGAAGAAGCAGAAGAATTATGTTAGATGTATGTTTATTAGGAACGGCAGGAATGATGCCGCTGCCGCACAGGTGGCTGACGTCGCTTATGATCAGGTATAACGGAAGCAGTCTTTTGATTGACTGCGGGGAAGGCACCCAGATTGCAATGAAGGAAGCAGGGATGGCGTTTAAGCCTGTAGATATCCTTTGCGTTACGCATTTTCACGCGGATCATATCAGCGGCCTGCCAGGGCTGCTCCTTACCATGGGAAATGCCGAACGGAGCGAGCCACTGACCGTCATCGGACCCAAAGGACTTGTACGTGTTGTATCGGCGCTTCGTACAATTGCACCGGAGCTTCCGTTTGAAATTAATTGTGTGGAATTAAACGGGCAGGATGAATATTTTGAAATAAACGGATACCACATCCATGCGTTCCGTGTGAAGCACAACGTAATCTGTTACGGATATTCAGTGGAAATCAAACGGGCAGGGAAATTTTCTGTGGAAAAGGCAAAGGAGCAGAACATTCCTATGAAGCTTTGGAGCCGCCTGCAGAAAGGCGAGGAGATAGAACAGGATGGAATGGTTTATCGTCCGCAGATGGTGTTGGGGCCTGACCGGAAAGGGCTGAAAGTAACCTACTGTACCGACAGCCGCCCGGTGGATGCGATTGCACAGGCGGCGGAAAACTCCGATTTATTTATCTGTGAGGGCATGTATGCAGAAAAAGAAAAGCTTGCCAAGGCAAAACAGTATAAGCACATGACTTTTTATGAGGCGGCGGAGCTTGCAAAAAAGGCGCAGGTGAAAGAACTGTGGCTGACACATTTTTCCCCGTCCCTTGTCCGTGCGGAAAGCTATATGCCAAAGGTGCGTGAAATTTTTGCGGATGCATATCTGGGAAAAGATGGAAAAGGCGTAGAACTTGTATTTGGGGAGGAATGACATATGAAAAAAGTGGGTATTGCAATAATAGCTCTGGTACTGGCAGCTTCTTTGTGCGGTGGATTTTATTATATAAAAAGCCGTGCAGATGCAAATTCTGGCGAAAACCAGAAACTGACAAAGGTGCAGAAGCTGATTACGCGGAATCTGGATGAAAATTATCCGAAGACGCCGAGGGCCGTGGTTAAACTCTACAACCAGTTTATCAGCTGCTACTACAAAGAAAAATATACGGATGAGGAACTGGGCGGTCTGGTAGAACAGGCACGCAAGCTTTATGACGACGAACTTGCGGCAAATAATCCGCAGGACAAACTAAAAGCGTCTGTACGGGAAGACGTGCAGGATTACGAGGACAAATCGCGTGAAATCAGCCAGACCAGCGTCTGTGACACGGATGAGGTACGCTATGTGACTGACAAGGAAAAAGGGGATTCGCTTGCATATGTGCAGGCTTCCTATTTTATTCGGGAAAAAAAGAACTTTGCAAGAACTTACCAGATGTATGTGTTAAGAAAAGATGAATCAGACAAATGGAAGATTATTACCTATTACAAGCTTGAAGGAAACCAGATTGAAGAAGATGAAGATTAACCAGCCGGATGCGAACCGGGATATAAAAATTCTTGCAATAGAAAGCTCTTGTGATGAAACTGCGGCAGCAGTTGTGATAAACGGGCGAGATGTGCGTTCCAGTGTCATATTTTCGCAGATTGCGGAGCATACCCTTTATGGGGGAGTGGTGCCGGAAATCGCATCCCGCCGCCATATTGAAAAAATAAACCAGGTCATAGAACAGGCGCTTGTGGATGCACGGATGACGCTTGACGATCTGGATGCCATAGCTGTAACTTACGGTCCGGGGCTTGTCGGTGCGCTTCTCGTCGGAGTGGCAGAAGCAAAAGCAATCAGTTATGCAAAAAATATTCCGTTACTTGGTATTCATCACATTGAGGGGCATATCAGTGCGAATTATATAGAAAATCCGGAACTGGAACCGCCGTTTTTGTGCCTTGTGGTATCAGGCGGGCATACCCATCTGGTCAAAGTGGAGGATTATGGGGAATACATGGTCATCGGGCGTACCAGGGATGACGCCGCAGGGGAAGCATTTGATAAAGTTGCGCGTGCGATAGGTCTGGGATATCCGGGAGGTCCGAAGATAGAGAAAGCTGCACATGACGGAAACCCGTCAGCAATTGCTTTTCCCCGTGCAAAAATTGCCGACGGTATATATGACTTTAGTTTCAGCGGGCTGAAATCGGCAGTCCTTAATTATCTGAACGGCTGCCGTATGAAAGACATACCGATTGTCCAGGCTGATGTGGCGGCATCTTTCCAGCAGTCTGTCACAGATGTGCTGGTGGAACACGCAAGAAACGCAGTCCGTGAATTTCATATGGATAAATTTGCCATCGCGGGCGGTGTTGCTTCCAATGGAACCATCCGCGCAGCAATAGCGGAAATGTGTGAAGAAGAGAGTGTGCGTTTTTTCCATCCCTCACCGGTATTATGTACGGATAATGCGGCAATGATTGGCGCAGCGGCATATTATGATTTTCTTGCTGGAAAATTTGCCGGACTGGATTTAAATGCCGTTCCAAATTTAAAACTTGGGGGATGACAGATGGATAAACAGAATAAAACCAAATACGCGGCTATCGTGCTTTCTGCAGGCTCAGGCAGCAGAATGAAGAGCAGTACGCCAAAGCAGTATTTGATGCTTGGGGAGTATCCGGTCATCTATTACAGCCTGAAGGCGTTTGAGGAAAGTGCCGTGGATTCCGTTATTTTGGTGGCGGGCGCACAGGATATTTCTTTTTGTGAAAATGAGATTATAAAAAAGTACAGGTTTCAGAAGGTGAAAAAAGTAGTCTCGGGTGCAGCCGAGCGTTATCTGTCCGTCTATGAGGGGCTGAAGGCCGCGGAAGCTGACTACGTTCTGATTCATGACGGGGCAAGACCGCTTATTACCGCGGAGCTGATACGGAAATCCATGGAAACCGTACAAAAGGAAAATGCCTGTATTCTGGCAGTCCCTGTAAAAGATACAATTAAAAGGTCAGACGAAAACGGATATGTGGCGGATTCGCCGGACCGCAGCAGTATGTGGGCTGCGCAGACACCGCAGAGTTTTTCGCGCAGGCTTCTTGCGGACGCATATGAAAATTTTTTTGCCATGCAAAAAGCCGGGAAAACGCTTCCACCCATTACGGATGATGCCATGCTCATAGAGAAGATGACGGGAAAGAAAGCAAAGCTGGCGGAGGGCAGTTACCGTAATTTGAAAATTACAACGCCGGAAGATTTGCTGCTTGCAAAAATATTTTTGGAAAAGATATGAAAAAATAAAAAAAATTTACCAAAATCAGTTGACACCATG
>CAYNOE010000083.1:0-11613 GCA_964398745.1 uncultured Lachnobacterium sp. | reverse complement strand
GGAATGAAGCGGCATTAGATAATGCAAGGGAAACAGCAAGAAGAATGATTAAAGACGGAGAACTCTCTCTTGAAAAGATTGCACGTTATATACCATCTTTATCAATGGACGAACTAAAAGAATTTGAAGCCGAGGTTATGCAGTTGTAACAGTTCAGCCCAGGACTTTGCACTCCGCTGCAAAGTCCGTAAAAATGCGTAAATTCTGCCAGGAGTGAATCCGGCTCTTTGCCGTAGGCAAACTTTAAATAGCCGGATTCAGTAACTATTCGGCTGAAGGCTGAATAGTTACATGCAGTTGGCGTAATCAGCAGTCTTTTATTGTAAAAGTAATTTTATCATGCTATACTGTGAAAAAAGAGGGGATAATACATGGGACAGTTGGATAAGGCTGAGAAGATGCTTGCGGATTACAATGATGTGTTTGCAGATATTGTAAATGTACTGCTGTTTGACGGCGAGCAGGTTATAAGCAGGGATTCCCTGCAGGACACAAAGGCCAGAAGCCAGTATAAGGCGGATGACAGTAAGCTTCATGAGCAGGAAAGAGATGTTGTGAAGTTTGTGGCAGATAAAGGTGTGAAAATCGCGCTTGTAGGATTTGAGCACCAGACGGCAGCGGATGCGGATATGCCTTTCAGGATTATGGGATATGACGGTGCAGCATACAGAAACCAGATGCTTGGTGAATCACCGGAACGTTATCCGGTTGTTACACTGGTTTTGTATTTCGGCGACAGGCACTGGAACCAGGGACGCAATCTGCATGAGGCTTTGAATATTCCTGACAGACTGAAACCGTATGTCAGCAATTATGAAATCAATGTGTTTGAAATTGCTTTTTTAAAACCGGAACTAATTGCAAAGTTTACAAGTGACTTTAAAATTGTAGCGGATTATTTTGTGCAGCGAAGAATGAACGGGGATTATAAACCGGACCATAATACAATAAAGCATGTGGATGAAATGTTAAAACTTATGGCTGTTTTAACTGCTGACCACCGTTTTGAAGAAGCTATTGAGTCGGTAAAAAAGGAGGATGTTACTATGTGTGAGGTTCTTGATAAGGTTGAGGCGAGGGGAATAGAAAAAGGCAGGAAAGAGGGCAGGGAAGAAATTCTCAGGGAGTTAAAGTCCCTTGGCATAAACCTGGAAGAACTGAGAGCTAAAAAAGCATCAGATGCTGCGCCTGGGAAAGAAGTAAAATAACTGTTACACCAGACGTATATGGAGGTTCCTATGGGAAAAGTTTTATCAAAGTGTTTATCCGTTGCCATTACCTGTATTTTGTTTGCATCCTGCGGCACCGGGGCAGGTGAATCTGTAAACGGCGGCATTCCGACAACAGAACAGCTTTCTGCCGCAGCAGATGAATTGGGAGATGACATGAAAAGCCTGAAGTTTTCCGTTGACGGTGTGGTCTGTCAGTTTCCGGTGGATACAAAAGATATGCTTGACGCAGGCTGGTATTTTGACAGTGATGTAAAGTCGGATCTGAAAAGTATTCCGGCAAATACGCTTGTAGCGCCTGCAGTTGCCATGAGAAAAAACAAAACGGACGGATACGGCGCAACATCATGTTCTGTGCAGCCGGTCAATAATGGCGTATCAGAGGCTGACCTTGAAAACACATTACTTTATAATGTTGCCTTTTCAAAAGATAAAGGCACTACTGTCATACTTCCGGGAGGTATTACATGGAACAGTACATTTGATGAGGTGAAAGAGGCTTACAAACCGGAACAGGCCGTGGACCAAAACGGTATAAAGTATATCATAATAAACGGTGAGGATTATCACTATTCCGTGCAGCTGAATTTTAACAGTACAGACAATACGCTTGAAAGGATTGAATTCAACGGACGTTTGTAATATTTTGGAAAACACTGGACACTTCACATGAGGAAGTGTCCTTTTTTAGATTTTTAAATAATGGATTTTATGGAGGAAATTCTGATGCAGGAAAGCAGATTATTTAAGATAGTGTACTACCTGCTTGACAAAGGACAGGCTACGGCTCCGGAACTGGCAGAAAAATTAGAGGTATCGGTCAGGACAATTTACAGGGATATAGATGCTTTAAGTGAGGCGGGAATTCCCGTTTATGCAGAAGCCGGAAGAAACGGCGGTATACACCTGATGAAAGGTTTTGTTCTGGATAAATCGCTGCTGTCCAGGGAGGAAAAGCAGGATATTTTAGCAGCCGTACAAAGTATAAATGTTACAGAAAATATTGACAGCAGCGAAACACTGCAGAAGCTTTCCGCCATGTTTTATGATACCCCGGAAAACTGGTTTGAAGTGGATTTTTCCAGATGGGGAAATAAAAGGGCTGACAATGAAAAATTTGAACTTTTGAAATCAGCGGTCATTCATCGTACACACATTAAAATAAATTATGCAGGTGCCGGCGGTGAAGTAAGTGAAAGAACCGTACAGCCGTTAAAACTTGCCTATAAAGCGAAGGCATGGTATTTAAAAGCATTCTGCATACAAAAACAGGATTACCGGATATTCAAATTAAACCGCATTTTGAAATTAGAGGTTTTATCTGAAGAGTTTCCATACCGTAGTTTTCCGGAAGAGGATGAAGGTTCAGAAGGAGAATACCAGCAGGTCAAACTCCGGTTTCCGAAGGAAATGGCATACCGTGTTTATGATGAGTTTGACGAAATGCAGGTAGAAAGATTGGAAAACGGGGATTTTATTGTTTCTGCGGGAATCCCGGAGGGGACGTGTCTGATAAGTTTTTTACTGTCGTTTGGAACACAGGCTGAGATAATTTCACCTGCATGGCTCAAAGAAGTTCTGGCAGAACAGGCGTTATTAATTTATGAAAAATATAAAACCTGACACAGGGTGTCAGCATTTGTCCGGTATACTTACAGCAGAAGTTAGAAATATAGCCTGCAGGAGGAAATGAACATGGCAAGACCACAGACGAAATCAGATTTAATTACCGCAGCGACAGAAAATTTTGAACAGCTGAATGCTCTTATTGAAGGATTAACAGAAAAAGAACTGTCAGTACCGTTTGATTTTTCAGATACAGCAAAAAAGGAGGCGCACTGGAAAAGGGATAAAAATCTCCGGGATGTATTAATCCATCTTTATGAGTGGCATCAGCTTCTGCTAAACTGGGTGAAGGCAAATCAAAACGGTGAAAACCAGCCGTTTATTCCCAAACCCTATAACTGGAAAACCTATGGGATTATGAATGTGGAGTTCTGGAGAAAGCACCAGAATACACCGCTTGAGGAAGCAAAGGAGATGCTGGAAAAATCCCATTGTGAAGTTATGAAACTGGCCGAAACTTTTTCAAATGATGAACTGTTTTCAAAAGGTGTGTTTTCATGGACCAAAGGAAGTACACTGGGTTCCTATTTTGTCAGCAATACAGCAAGCCATTACAACTGGGCTGTGAAAAAACTGAAGGCACACAAAAGGAACTGTGCCAAAATGCAGTAATTTTAATTAATGATGGGACAGACAGTATATAAAAACTGCTTCGTAAAGTCAGTTTACGAAGCAGCTTTTTATGTTGATAAACAATCTGTCTATTACAAAATCTGAATGCCGTGTTTCCTGCATTCTTCCAGTACTTCCTCCGGCCAGAGGGAGCTCTGTACTTCCCCGATATGCGCTTTGCGTAAAAAGAACATACAGATTCTGGACTGCCCGATTCCTCCGCCAATGGTAAATGGCACTTCTTCGTTAATGACGGCTTTCTGGAACGGAAGGTCTTTTCTTTCCGGGCATCCGGCCTTGTCAAGCTGGGAAAGAAGCGCATCCTTATCGACGCGGATTCCCATGGAAGACAATTCAAGTGCAATGTCGAGAACCGGGTAGTAGACTAATATATCCGCATTTAACGCCCAGTCATCATAATCCGGCGCGCGCCCGTCATGAGGTTCACCCGAAAGCAGTTTGTCACCAATCTGCATGATGCAGACAGCTCCCTTTTCCTTTGCAATAAAATATTCACGTTCCTTCGGGGGATATTCGGGATAGAGATTTTCCAGTTCCTGGGAGGTAATAAAAAAGATATCCTTCGGAAGAATCAGGTCAATGTAGTCGTACTGGATTGCCATGTACTGTTCGGTTTTGCACAGGCATTTATAAACGGTCCGCACCGTCTGCTTAAGGAAATCCATGTTGCGGTCGCTTTTTTCGATTATTTTTTCCCAGTCCCACTGGTCAACAAAGATGGAATGAATGTTGTCGGTGGTTTCGTCCCGGCGGATGGCGTTCATGTCCGTATAAATACCCTCCCCGAGTGAAAAGCCGTACTGGTGCAGCGCATGGCGTTTCCATTTTGCAAGGGAATGAACCACTTCCGCAAGCTTGTCTTTCTGCCCCGGAATATCAAATGAGACCGGACGCTCATAACCGTTCAGGTTGTCGTTTAAGCCGGTGGTGGAATCCACAAAAAGTGGCGCGGAAACGCGCGTCAGGTTCAGCCTCTGCGCAAGCAGCGCCTGGAAGAAGTCCTTGACTGTTTTGATGGCAAGCTGGGTGTCGTGCAGGTTAAGGGCTGATTTATAGTTTTCCGGTAAAATTAAATGTTCTGAATTTATATGTTCCATCTGGGATGTCCTTTCTGCTTATGGATTTGTCGCGGAAATATCCGCAACATACAATTAGTATAACATATGGGACGCATATTTCAAGGTTTGTTTTTTTCATCTGACTGTGCGATAATAGAACCGGAGGAAAACCATTATGCGAAGAGAAGACCTGACTGTCCCGGCAGTCTTGGCAGAGGCTGTAACCCTGCTTCTGGGACTGGTATATATCGGCATGCAGATTTATTACGGCGTTACCTATCACGTTGCGCCGGAGAATTTTATCTGCAATGTCCTTGGAATTGTTCTTGTTTATGCAGGACTGTCTGCATTAAGCTGTTATCCGGAAAAAATCAACCGGCTGCCGGAAGAAGTCTGTACAGGAAAAATAAGAACCTGCTCCATCCGCATGGTACGCCTTGTGAAGATGATTTTTGTCACAGGGCTTATGGTACCATGTGTGGCGGATGTGGCAGGAACAGAGATCAGGGATGCGTTCAGTCTTGTGGTGATTGCGCTCATCCTTCTGGTGGTTTGTTATTATGAAGCCAGAATCATTCATGAACTGCGGAAGAAACAGTAGCAGCCCCCAGTTTTTTCTCCTTCTTTTTTAGCCCGGAGGCAAACAGCATAAATCCGGCGGTGAGGGAAACAAGCATGCCCACGAACATCACGATTGCGAGAAGCACCGGATTATCCGTATCCCCGAACAGTTTGCTGATGGTGGTTCCGTAGAAATTAAACAGTATATGAAAGAGGATGGAGTGATAGATGCTTCCTCCTCTTTCACAGATATATCCGAGTACAAGTCCAAGTGCAAATGCATAAATCCCCTGTATCCAGTTCAAATGGAATATGCCAAACAGCAGGGCCTGGAAGATGTTTGCCAGCCAGAACGGAAGAGCCTGCCTGAAAAGACGCATGGTAACGCCGCGGAAAATCAGTTCTTCGCAGACCGGGCCAAGAAGAACCGCATATAAAAACATCAGGAGTCCCACATCCGTAATTCCGGCATTTTCCATCAGCTTGTTGTATGTTTCCAGCCATGCCGGTACGAGCGCTCCCGCAATGCCTGCCAGGTAGTTTGCCAGAAACTGCATTCCCGGAACAAGTACAACAATGCCTGCCAGCTCCAGGACATGAAATGTCCGGGATGGTTTTACAAGGAAATTTCCGCCGCATCTGCTGTAATAGAATAATCCCATCAGTACAATTGAAATAATGGTGTACAGAATCATAAGACAGATATTGAAATTCTGGTCGGCAAAAACTGTCTCCAGGCTGGCAGCTGAATCCGCCCCGCCTGATACCAGAAGGAACAGTTCCGCAATCCCGTAAAGAAACGTCATTGCAAGAACCTGGGCGGATACGGCAGTAAGAACCGGCAGAAAGCCAGCGAAAAAGTAAGCGACTTTTTTCATAAATATAAATTCTCCATTCGTTAAAGTTAATATGTAATACTTATTATAACACATGGAAAAATTAATGCAATCTCTGAAATCTGTTTACTTTAGAACTTTAATATGCTAAAATAAGTTAAAATCTGGTGGAAATGAGGGAGTGCAATGAACAAAAAACTAAGAACAGAGGCTGTGGACCAGCTGTTTGATGCGGTTTTATGCCTTGCAAACAGGGAGGAATGCTATACGTTTTTTGAAGATGTCTGTACGGTAAATGAGCTGCTTTCGCTGTCACAGCGGTTTGAGGTGGCGGGAATGCTGCGCGGCCATAAAACCTATCTGGATATTGCGGAAAAAACCGGCGCATCCACTGCGACCATAAGCCGCGTGAACCGTTCCTTAAATTATGGGAATGACGGATATGAACTGGTGTTTACCCGTCTGGAACAGCAAAAAGAAGATAAAGAAGATTAAGGTTCCTGTGCTTTGTCTTCTTTGTTTCCGCTGTTGATTTCGTCAATGACGCTTTCGATTACCATTTTTTTCACATATACATCATAGCTTAACAGACAGATAAAGTTGAATTTCTGCAGAAAGAGCCGGTCTTCTTCCGGAAAATTCGAAAATGTTTCGAGGGATACGGCGTATTTTTTGCCGATGTCCTTTAACAGGTTTTTGGATTCTTCGGTTTCAAGCCGGAAGACTTCATTATAAACGTCCTCCATCGTAAATCCGTCGCTGTTGCCGAAATAGTGTTCGGTCAGCGGGTTTAAAATGGACTGGATATCGCTGATGCTTAAAAGGTTTTTGAAATAGTAAATGAAAACAAGCGTAAGCACGTGCTCCTTGGAATATTTTTTCTTTTCCGGCGGGGGCAGCAGGTTGTTTTTCGCGTAGTTGTTTATCATTGTCTTGGTCAGTATTTTGTCGTCCTCATAGCGTTTGCAAGCCCGGAGTTCATCATCCATAAAAGTTGTAATCTGGTCAATGTACAGACAGATGTTTGGAATGTCTTCTGTTTTGATGTAGCTGATGGATTTTAGTTTTTGCTGTAATTCCATAAGGAATTCTTTTACCTCATTTGCCATAAATCTTACCTCTTGTCACATTGTATATATTACATTATATAGTATTAAAAACTAGATATCAAGATTTATTTTGCAACAATTTACGTTCTTTATGTTTTATCCTGCAAAAGTGTGTTACAATAGATACATTACGGGATACGGAAATGGAGATACTTATGAATTTACTGGATTCACTGAATGAACCGCAGCGTGAGGCTGTGCAGACAACAGAGGGACCGCTTCTGATACTGGCAGGGGCTGGCTCCGGGAAAACAAGGGTTCTTACACACAGAACTGCTTATCTGATTAAGGAAAAGGGTGTGAATCCATACAATATTATGGCGATTACCTTTACCAATAAGGCAGCAGGGGAGATGCGCGGGCGGATTGACAGCATGGTAGGGTTCGGCGCGGAAAGCATCTGGGTTACGACCTTCCACTCAACATGCGTGCGGATTTTAAGGCGGTACATTGACCGGATTGGTTACGGCAGTAATTTTACCATTTACGATGCCGAAGACCAGAAGACGCTTATGAAGGAAATCTGTAAAAAACTGCAGATTGACACCAAATTATATAAGGAAAAGATGTTTCTTGCCGCGATTTCCTCCGCGAAGGATGAACTGACGGATCCAGTGGAGTTTGAAACACAGGCTGCCGGGGATTATATGAAGCGCAGACAGGCGGAGGTTTACAGGGAGTACCAGAGGGCGCTTCTTCAGAACAATGCACTGGATTTTGACGACCTGATCATGAAAACGGTTGAGCTGTTTAAGCTGGACAAAGAGGTTTTAAATTCCTACCAGGAACGCTTCCGTTATATTATGGTGGACGAATACCAGGATACGAACACCGCGCAGTTTGAGCTGATCCGCCTGCTTGCCGGAAAATACAAAAACCTCTGCGTGGTCGGGGACGACGACCAGTCGATTTATAAGTTCCGCGGGGCGAATATTTACAATATCCTTAACTTTGAGAAACATTTTCCGGATGCGGCGGTAATCCGGCTGGAGCAGAACTACCGCAGCACGCAGAATATACTGGATGCCGCCAATGCGGTGATTTCCAACAATGTGGGACGCAAGGAAAAAAAGCTCTGGACGGACAGGGGAAGCGGGGACAGGATTGTTTTTAAACAGATGGACAGCGGAACGGACGAGGCGGTTTTTGTGACCTCGGATATTAAAAGACGCGTCCAAAACGGGGAATATCTTTATAAGGACTGTGCAGTCCTCTACAGGACAAACGCCCAGTCCCGCCTGTTTGAGGAACGTTTTATTGCCGCAGGCATTCCTTATAAAATTGTGGGCGGCGTAAACTTTTATTCCAGAAAGGAAATTAAGGATATCCTTGCCTACCTGAAAACCGTGGATAACGGGCTGGACGATGTCGCGGTGCGGCGCATTATCAATGTACCGAAACGAGGCATCGGGGCTGCTACGGTAAACCGGGTGGCGGATTATGCCATGGAGCAGGGGATTTCCTTTTATTCCGCGCTTTGCAGGGCAGAGGAGATTCCGGGGCTGGCAAGGTCGGTTTCAAAGCTTAAGAATTTTGTCCTTTTTATACAGTCTATGAAAAGCAGGGCAAAGCTGTTTTCCGTGCAGGAGCTTTTAGAGCAGATTCTTGAAGCGACCGGATATGTGAAGGAGCTTGAGGCGGAACGCACTGACGAGGCGGAAAGCCGCATTCAAAATATTGACGAACTGCTGAGTAAGGCGGCGGATTATTCCCTGAATGCCGAAGCACCGACACTTGGCGGTTTTCTGGAGGAGGTGGCACTTGTCGCGGACATTGACAGTGTTGACGGCGAGCGTGACTATGTAATGCTTATGACATTACACAGTGCAAAGGGGCTGGAATTTTCGAATGTGTACCTGGCGGGCATGGAGGACGGTCTTTTTCCGAGCTATATGTCGATTACAAGCGACCATTCGGATGCAGAGATTGAGGAGGAACGCAGGCTTGCCTATGTCGGAATTACGCGGGCGAAGAAAAACCTCACGATTACATCCGCACGGGTGCGCATGATCCGCGGGCAGACGCAGTATGGCAGGGTGTCCCGTTTTGTCAGGGAAATTCCGGCAGGGCTTCTTGCCGGGGAGGTTTCGGAACCGGCGGAATATGAAGAGGTAAAACAGAGTACATTCGGGAAGGCAAAAAAGGCATTCCGGAATGTGCCGGATTACGGAAGCGGTATTTCTGGAAGCGGGACGGGGGAAGGATACGGTTCTTCGTTTTCGGGGAAAAAGGCGCCTGTGACTTATACGAAGGTGCAGAACCAGCGGGAATTCGGTTCCGCAGCGGCGGAGTTGTCCTACCAGACCGGCGACAGGGTACGGCATGTCAAGTTCGGGGACGGAAAGGTGACGGCAATTGTTTCCGGGGGCAGGGATTACGAGGTGACCGTGGATTTTGACAAAATGGGAACGAAAAAGATGTTTGCCAGTTTTGCCAAACTGAAAAAAATTTAAAAATTACATATTTTTCATAGGAAAACGGGAAAACATATGATATAATAAGTATAATTTAAAATGTGAAAAGGAGAGTGCCTATTATGAGCAAAGTTGAAGATGTTCTTTCATCCACAAAGGCGAGCGAAATTTTAAGTGCAGCAAAGCTTGGCAACTTACTGAAAAAGGAAGAGGAGGAGCAGAAAAAGCCTTCCAGGTTTGTGATTGTTTTTGCGGTAATCGGAATTATCGTGGCAGTTGCGGCTGCTGTTTATGGAATCTACCGTTTCTTTACGCCGGATTATCTGGATGACTTCGAAGATGATTTTGAAGATGAATTTGACAATGATTTTTTCGAGGATGAGGATGACGAACCGGCTGCTGAGCCAAAGCCGGCAGAGGCAGCAGCTGCTTCAGAAACCAGCAGCAGTACAACTGCAACGCTGTAAGAACGGTTGAAATTTATGGGAAGGGACTGCATTATGTAGTCCTTTTTCTTTACAAAAAAGACGGGAGAAACGACATGAAAAAAGGACAGACTTCGGAGGGAACTGTGACAAAGGTGGAGTTTCCGAATAAGGGAATTGTTATGACAAAAGACGGGGAGAGGGTAATTGTGAAAAACACAATTCCCGGACAGAAGGTGTCTTTTCTGGTAAACAAGGTGCGGAAAGGAAAGGCGCAGGGACGCCTGCTTTCCGTTCTGGAAAAATCAGGGATGGAAACCGAAAGCCCGTGCCCGCATTTTGGGGAATGCGGCGGCTGCACATACCAGACCCTGCCTTATGAAGCACAGCTTAAACTCAAGGAGGAGCAGGTCTGCAGCCTTCTGGGGGAGGTTCTGGATGCCGGCAGGTCTGAGTTTCTGGGAATCAAGGGCAGTCCGAAGGAACAGGAATACCGCAACAAGATGGAATTTTCTTTCGGGGATTCCTGCAAGGACGGACCGCTTGCGCTCGGCATGCACAGGCGGGGCAGTTTTTATGATATTGTAACGGTATCTGGCTGCCGGATTGTGGACTCGGATTTTCGCAGCATTCTTGCGGCAACGCTTCAGTATTTTTCTGACCACCATATTACGCACTACCACAGGATGCGCCATACGGGATACCTGCGCCATCTTTTGGTGCGTAAGGCGGCAAACACGGGGGAGATTCTGGTGGATCTGGTGACAACGACGCAGGACTGGCATGGTATTCAAATGCCAAATCAAGCCGTGCCGGTGCAGAAGGGGATTTGTCCGTATGCAGAAACCGTAAGCCTGCCGGAGGAAGAGAGGCTTTTATGCGGATGGAAAGACGTCCTGTCCGCGCTTCCTTTATCCGGGAACATCAGGGGTATTTTACATACGAAAAATGACAGCGTGGCGGATATTGTAAAAAACGAGGGAACAAACATCCTTTACGGAGAGGATTTTTTTTACGAGGAGCTTCTGGGACTGCGTTTTAAGATATCACCGTTTTCTTTTTTCCAAACGAATTCCCATGGGGCGGAGGTACTTTATTCCATGGTCAGGGAGTTTATCCTGGGGGATAATCCGGACTGTCTGTACGATAAGGTGGTTTATGACCTGTACAGTGGCACTGGAACGATTGCGCAGGTTCTCGCACCTGTCAGCCGCAGGGTGGTCGGCGTTGAGATTGTGGAGGAAGCGGTGCAGGCGGCAAGGGAGAACGCCGCGTTAAACGGTCTGGACAACTGCGAATTTCTGGCGGGGGATGTGCTTAAAGTTCTGGATGACATTGAGGAAAAACCGGATTACATTGTTCTCGACCCGCCAAGGGACGGCATCCACCCGAAGGCACTTGGGAAGATTATTGGTTACGGGGTGGAGAGGATGATTTATATTTCGTGTAAGCCGACGAGTCTGGTGAGGGATTTGGAAGGATTTCGGGAAGCCGGGTATGAGGTGGTGAAGGGGGGATGCGTGGATATGTTTCCGGGGACGGGACATGTTGAGACGGTTGTAATGCTTTCCCACAAAAAACCTGATAGCGTAATCAACGTAAAAGTCGAGTTTGGCGAGGGTGAGGGCAAAGTGCCGCTTGATAATATTACCAAGAGAGCCGCAGCGTACAAGCCGAAAGAGCGAGTTACCTACAAAATGATTAAGGAGTACATAGAAGCGA
>CAYNOE010000082.1:0-11617 GCA_964398745.1 uncultured Lachnobacterium sp. | reverse complement strand
GCAGAAGGCGGTGGGGGATTTTCTGGAGAACAACGGTCAGACCGGGGATGAAAAAGAGTATCTTTTATCAATGGATGCAAAAGTAAAAAAGCCGTTTGGGTATGAATGGACAGGAGGATGGGCACAGATACTTGGCAGCGGAGTTGCAGAGCTTGGCGTTGTAATCGCATTGTTTCTGGCAATTACTTTGTCATCCCTTTTTGCCGGGGAGTGGTATCACAATACCAGTTCACTTGTTTTAACAACGAAAAACGGATGGAAAAAGATTGCGCTGGCAAAAGCTGCTGCAGGTTTGGCCTTTACGGTGGAACTTTTGGCAATACTTATTACCGGAAACGTTGTGTCACAGATTTTCTATATGGGAACCGCCGGATGGGATATGCCGGTTCAGAATATAAAACTGATTTCCATTGCACCTGTGAATATGCTGCAGGCAGAACTTTACGAATATGCATTTACCTTTTTGGGAGCAGTCGGATTTGCAGGGGTTGTTATGTTCATATCGGCCAGAACAAGGAGCAATGTGTTAGCACTGCTATTTAGCCTGGCGGTGGTATACGGACCGATGATGATTGCGGAATACCTGCCATACGGGGCGCAGAAAGCACTGGATTTAATTCCGCTGGTGGGAAGTGCAGCGGATATTTTCAGAACCAATACATTTCATGTTTTTGGAAAATATGTATGGTCACCGTATCTGCTTATTACAGTACCGGTTCTGCTGGGAGTCTTATGTATTCCGTTTGCAGTAAAGGGCTGGTCAAGACGGATGAGGGTTTGATGAAAAATGAAAAAGAAGAAAAATTTAAGGAAAAAAACAGTAAGAAAATACCGGACAGGGATTATAATACTGCTTCTGGTATGCTTTATGACTGGTGTAATACTAAATAAGGATTTTATATTTTCATTTATTCCGGAGAGTACCGGAATAAATGAAAGCGCACATATATTTCCCTTAATTTCAAAAAGCACCGGAGATGATAAAGATGCACATATTATTCCGGACCAGAAAGACTGGAACTTAATTGTTGTAAACCGCTGGAATAAAATACCGGAGGATGTTTCCATATCCCTGACGGAGTTATCAAACGGCCAGAAGGTGGACAGCAGGATTTATCCTTATCTGCAGGAAATGTTTGACGCGGCAAGAAAAGACGGGATATATCCTTTTGTGCGGGAAGGATACCGGACAACAAAGGAACAGCAGGATATTTTCAACGAAAAAATACAGGCTTACATGAACGAAGGGTATTCCAGGGCAGAGGCCGAAAAGACAGCAAAAGAGTGGGTGGCAGTACCGGGAACAAGCGAGCATCAGCTCAGCATAGCGGTTGATATTAATGCGGACAAGGCTCACTCTGCAAGTGATGAGGTCTATGCGTGGCTTGCTAAAAACGCCCACCGCTATGGATTTATCCTAAGATATCCGCAGGATAAGGAGAAGATTACAGGAACCAGTTATGAGCCATGGCATTACAGGTATGTTGGAATAAAAAATGCAGGCATTATTTATGAAAAACAAATGTGTCTGGAGGAATTTGTTGAAAGTATAAAATAGTTTGATTTGCTTGACGTATTTGATTCTTGCTGGTACGATTATTATAGTATGACAGGACGGTGAAAGCCGGAGTAAAATATAAACGGAAAATTCATTGAGGGGAATACGGATGAACAAAAATATTCTTTATGTATCGGACCTTGACGGGACTCTGCTAAGAAGTAACCAGACAACTTCTGCATATACCTGTCAGATTATTAACAGAATGACGGAGCAGGGAATTTTATTTTCCTATGCGACAGCACGGTCCATACATACCGCCAGAATCGTAACAGAAGGTTTAAAAGCAAAGATTCCGCTGATTCTGTACAATGGCGCTTTTATTATGGATAACCAGTCTGGAGAAATCTTAAATGCAAATTATTTTGACGGGGGAATATATACTCTTCTGGAGGATTTGTTTTCACACGGTATTTATCCGACTGTTTATTCCATGGTAAATGGAAAAGAGAGGTTTTCAAATATTCCGGATAAAAGCTCAAAAGGTACGCTTGAATTTATCGCTTTAAGAAATGATTCCAGAAAGCGTATGGTCAGCACGGAAAAAGAACTGACAGAAGGAAAGCTGTTTTATATTACCTGCATTGATGATGCAGATAAACTGCGGCCGTTTTATGAAAAGTACAAACTGCAGTATCATTGCGTTTACCAGAAGGATATTTATTCGGGGGAACAGTGGCTGGAAATTATGCCAAAGCATACGACAAAAGCCAGTGCAGTTGAAAGGCTGAAAAAGATGATGAACTGTAATTATGTGGTTGCATTTGGGGACGCAGTGAATGATATTGAAATGTTTGAACTGGCCGATGAAGCCTATGCGGTTTTAAATGCAGCACCGGAACTGAAAGCTGTGGCAACCGCCGTGATTGGCAGCAATAACCAGGACAGTGTTGCAAAATGGCTGGAAGAAAACTGCCTGGGCAGTAAAGAAACGGAAGAGTCAGTTGGTATGTAAGGATCAGGAGGTATGGAATGACTGATTTGGAAATGGCAAACAAATACCAGAAGGAAAACAAAATTGACAGAAGCGAAAAACCAGTATATCATGTAACTCCGCCGACAGGCTGGATGAACGACCCGAATGGATTTTCCGTCTTTCAGGGAAAGATTCATTTGTTTTACCAGTATTATCCATATCGTGACGTCTGGGGACCGATGCACTGGGGACACTGCATTTCAGATGATTTTGTGAAATGGGAGGAGCTTCCGGCAGCTCTTGCACCGGATACGGATTATGATGCTGCCGGATGTTTTTCCGGCAGTGCCATCGAAACAGAAGACGCTCATGCACTGGTTTATACCGGAGTGATGGAAAAGGAAAGAGCGGATGGAACGAAAGAGACCATCCAGCAGCAGTGCCTTGCCATTGGGGATGGACTCAGCTATTACAAGGTAACTGAAAATCCCGTAATTCTGGCAGAACAGCTTCCGGACGAATTTTCCAGGGAAGATTTCAGGGATCCGAAAGTATGGAAAGAAAATGAAACCTATTATCTGGTGGCGGGAAATAAAAATGGGAAACAGGATGGTCAGGCAGTATTATTTGAATCAGAAGATTTAAAGACCTGGCGGTATTTATCTGTACTGGCGGATAACCAGGGAAAATATGGAAGAATGTGGGAGTGCCCGGATTTCTTCGCTTTAGGGGAAAAACATATTTTAGTCGTTTCCCCGCAGGATATGCAGGCAGATGGAGCAGAGTTCCACAATGGAAACCAGTCAGCTGTACTGATTGGAGAGTATGACAGGAAGAATTATCATTTGCAGGAAGAACAGGTTGTTTCCCTTGATTATGGAACTGACTTCTATGCACCGCAGACACTGGAAACAAAAGACGGACGGCGGATAATGATTGCGTGGATGCAGTCATGGGACATGAATATAAAACCTGCGGAACAGAAGTGGAATGGGATGATGACCATTCCGAGACAGCTGGAACTTAAAAATAATATACTGTACCAGCAGCCGGTAAAGGAACTGGAAAGTTACCGTACAAAGCCGGTTGTATATACTGACAGGGAAATATTTGGAGCATGCCGGCTTCCGGGTATCCGGGGACGGGTGCTGGATATGACGGTGGAACTGCAGGAGGGGGATTATCAGGAGTTTTGCATTTTCCTTGCAAAAAATGAGAAATACTATACCAGTTTCCGCTATATCCGTGCCACGCAGACCATTGAATTTGACCGGACCTGCTGCGGCATGGTAAGGGATGTGGTATGCCAGAGGAGCATGAAAATAAAGAGACCGGAGAAAACCCTAAAACTCCGTTTTCTGATGGATAAGTTTTCTGTGGAGCTGTTCGTAAATGACGGCGCGCAGACGTTTACTTCAACCTTCTATACACCGGCTGATGCCGAAGATATTGAGTTTGCTTGTGATAAAAAAGCAGTAGTAAATATAGAAAAATATACCATATCTTTGGAGGAAAATGAAAAGGAAGGTGATTAGTTTGAAAAAATATGATGCCGGAGGAAAGCGAGGTATGGAATTTTATACTTGAAAGTATGGGGTAATTTAAAATTTGTCCTTGAATTTTTAAAATTTATTCTGGTATTATAATTTTTGTCGAGCAGCGGTAAGCGTAAGTCCAGATGATGGACCTGCGCTTATTTTTTTGCAGAAAAATTCGATGAAAGATTTTGGGAGAAAGAAGGAATCAAAATGAACGAAAAAGAAAACAAAATGTCTTATATGCCGGTAAACAAACTGATGCTGTCAATGGGAATCCCGATGATTTTGTCCATGATGCTGCAGGCGGTGTACAATATTGTGGACAGTATTTTTGTGGGAGGAATGGCAGAGCACGGGGAGCAGGCATTAAATGCCCTTACACTGGCATTTCCGGTGCAGATGTTAATGGTTGCGGTTGGCATTGGGACAGGTGTCGGAATGGGGGCGGCCGTATCCATGCGTCTGGGCCAGAAAAATGGGAAACAGGCGGCAAAAACAGCGAGAAATGCATTTTTCCTTGCGGCAGTAATTTCCATTCTGTTTATCCTGTTTGGTTTTTTTGGTGTGGGCGCTTATATTCACAGCCAGACAAAAAACAGCCTGATTTTTGGAATGGCGGAAGGATATCTGAAAATCTGCTGTATACTCTCATTTGGAATTATATTTTTTTCCATTTTTGAAAAGCTGCTGCAGTCAACAGGCAAATCCATTTACTCTACAATTGCACAGATTGCGGGAGCAGTTATAAATATGATTTTAGACCCGGTATTAATTTATGGCTGGCTGGGACTGCCGGAACTTGGGGTAAAAGGAGCTGCTTATGCAACGGTACTCGGGCAGATGGTATCCCTTGTTCTTGCGGCTTACTTTCATTTTAAGAAAAACACTGAAATTAAAAACGGTCTTTCTTACATAAAGCCATCCATGCAGATTATCAGGGAGATTTATGCAATCGGACTTCCAGCCATTCTTGCGCAGGCGCTGATGTCCGTAATGACATACGGACTCAACCGGATTCTTGTTAAAATAGATGAATCGGTGGTAACAGCCTACGGATTATTTTATAAAATCCAGCAGTTTATTTTGTTTGCCGCATTTGGACTGCGCGATGCAATTACCCCGATTGTATCCTTTAATTATGGAAAACGGGATTATGACCGGATAAACAGTGGAATCAAATATGGCTTAAGCTATACACTTTTCATTATGCTTTTTGGAATGGTTTTTCTGGAACTTTTTGCAGAACCGGTTTCGGCGATGTTCAGACTTGCCGGAAGTACAAAGGAAATCTTTACGGACGCCATGAGGGTGATTTCCTTAAGCTTTGTATTTGCCGGTGCAAACGTTGCGTTCCAGGGGATTTTCCAGGCACTTGAATCAGGGCTTGAATCTTTAACCGTATCCGTATGCAGGCAGTTTTTATTTGTCCTTCCTGTTGCATGGCTGCTTTCCGGACTGGCGGTCCATAACCGGAAAATGACATGGGTGGTCTGGCTGACGTTTTTGATTGCGGAGGGAATCAGCTGCATGATTTCAGTCATTTTTATGAAGCGTATCAGGAAAAATAAAATAGCGAAATAATACCGGGATTTTTATGGTGGATTTATCCTGTTTATGCTAGAATAAGCTAAAAGCGCTTATTCTATTGCGCGGAAAGGAAAAATTATGAATCAAAAATTTAACAAGGCATTATATCTTCTGGACAAAGAAGAGTATGACAGGGCAATTGTATTATTAAAAGAAGCTTTTGATGAGGCAGAAAGTATTTATGAAAAACTTGAAATCCAGTCATGTACGATGGAAGTATATTACGAGCTGGAGGAACTTGAAAAAACAAAAGAATGTATCCGGTTTATAATGGAAAATACATCCGAAGATGATGATTCGGAGCCAAGAGAAATTGCAATGGAGATTGCGAATGAAATGGGAAATGGGCTTTGACGTTCAGGAGTTTAAGTGATTTTAAGTGGTGTGATATTTAATAGCCGGAGTAATAGAAAGAGAGAAAATAAATGGAACTTATTCAGATAAAAATTGAGAAAGATAATGCAGCAGTAAAGTATATAAAGCTTATCAGGGAATTTGACAGTTCTTTATCTGTGGGTGCCATAAAAAAGAAAATAGACGAAAATGATTTTGCAGTAGAATTTGATTTGGAATATTATGATGTCATAGAAGATTTGATGGAAGTTGACAGGAAAAAGCTTTTTCGCAATATGATAGATAAACTTTGTAAAGCGGGGGCAGATATTTCCTTATATCAGGATGGAGAGCCGATATCAATGGAGGAACTGGACAACCGGTTAGGGTTACTTGAAGAGATAAACCGGGCAGTGGAAAAGGATATAGAAAGAGAATGTGGAAGGGAATAAACATACAGATAAAAATTCTTGACATTGTAAAATGACTGTGATATGGTAGAGAACAAATAAAAATCTATGGAAGGGAAAAAGATGATGCAGACAGTGAATGTAAGGACATACTGGCATATGGGAAAAGCATGGGTTGTGAAATTTATTGACAGCTTTCTTTTGTTTTACCCATATAAGATGGTATCCGGACAGAAACTGTGTGGCAGATAAATTTGCCTGGCATAGAGTGTTAAGAACCGCTTATCTTGTGTGGATAGGCGGTTCTTTTATTATTAAAAACAGACATAAAGGAGGAGCAAAATGGAATGCAGCAGTTTAAAAGAGGTAAGGACAAACATTGACAGAATTGATTCAGAAATCATTCGTTTGCTTGCTGAACGCACGAAGTTTGTAAAAGCGGCTTCCACTTTTAAGAAAAACGAAGAGGGCGTAAAAGACCCGAAACGTGTGGAGGCAGTAATAGAAACAGTGCGGAAAAAAGCAGAAACCTGCGGCGCAGATCCTGACATGGCGGAAGCACTGTACAGGGAAATGATTTCAAGGTTTGTGCGCATGGAAATGCAGGAATTTAACAGTAAAAACAGTTGAGACAAAAAACAGGGAGGATCAAAATGGCATTTCAGTTAAACTCTGTGGTACCATGGGGAAGAAACCTGCATGAATACCAATCCATGTTCATGCTGGATGAAAAGGATTTTGCAAAAAGGATAGCAGGTTTTGGGGACGGCCCGGCAAGCTTTAACTATGAAGCAAAGCGTCTGAAATATCGGGTGACATCTTATGATCCGATTTATCAGTTTCGGACAGAGGAACTAAAACAGCGGATTGAAGAAGTTCGGCAGACCGTGATGCAGCAGATGAAGGAAAATATGGAAAATTATATCTGGACAGATATTAAAAGCCTGGATGAGCTGGAGCAGACCAGAATGTCTGCGATGAAACTATTTCTGGATGATTTTGAACAGGGAAAAAGGGAAGGACGGTACATATACCATGAATTACCTGCGCGGCTGCCGGTGGAGGATGATTTTTATGACCTTGGTTTGAGTTCTCATTTTCTGTTAATGTATACTTTGCTGGGATATGACTTTCACATTCAGGCGATGACAGAAATGCTCAGGGTCTGCAGGGAAATAAGAGTGTTTCCAATCGTAAATCTGGATGCGGAGCAGACCGGTCTTGCGGAATCTGTAATTAATTATTTCAAAAAAGAATATATTGTGGAAACCAGGGAAACGAATTACAGATTTCAAAAGGGTGCGAACCGGATGCTGGTGATAAAAAAAGAACAGGCATAGATTTGTTTCCGGGAAAAGGGTGGCAATTGCCAGTGGTTTCGTGTATATTATTATGTGGAAACAGAAATAAAATAGAAGATAAACAAGGAGAAAATCCATGGGTTATACGGAAGAAATAAAACAAAAAGTTTTGGGCGGCGGTCAGGTTACAAAACAGGAAGCCGAAAAGCTGGTTCTGGAACCGCTGAAGGAGTTAACCTTGGCTGCGGATGAAATCCGCCGGAAAATGTGCGGCAATGGTTTTGATTTATGCACCATTGTAAACGGCAAATGCGGAAAATGCTCTGAGGACTGTAAATACTGTGCCCAGAGTGCGCATTACCATACGGAATGTACCGATACCTATCCGCTCCTTTCCACAGAGGAGCTGCTGGCGGGGGCAAGGCGCAATAAGGACAGGGGAGTGCTCCGTTACTCTATTGTTACCTCCGGAAGGGCATTAACAGACCGTGAAATCGGTCAGGTTTGCGAAAGCATCCGCGCAATCCGGGATGAAGTGGATATTGCGGTGTGCGTATCTTTCGGTCTTTTAAATGAAGAACAGTTTAAAAAAATTCATGAAGCAGGTGCAACAAGGGTTCACTGTAACCTCGAATCTTCCGAAAGATATTTTAAGGAAGTTTGTACAACACATACATACCAGGACAAGATAGAAACATTAAAAGCTGCAAAACGGGCGGGGCTTTCTGTCTGCTCCGGCGGGATACTGGGGCTGGGAGAGACAATGGAAGACCGGATTGACATGGTGCTGACGGCAAGGGAGCTTGGCGTAAAATCCATTCCGGTCAATGTCTTAAATCCGATTCCTGGCACACCGTATGCAGGCAATACGCCGCTGGAAAATGACGAGATACGCCGCTGTGTGGCACTGTTTCGTTTTCTGGTTCCCGAGGCATCCATCCGTCTGGCAGGCGGAAGGGGGCTTTTCGGGGACAAAGGCGAGGGCTGTTTTAAAAGCGGAGCCAACGCGGCAATTTCCGGTGATATGCTGACGACAGCCGGAATCACCGTGGAAACAGACTTAAAGCTTCTAAGAAAACTGGGATTTGAAGAAAAATTATGTAATGAGTAACCGGTAAAAGAGGTTTTTAAAATGATGACATTAAAAGAACTGGAACTTGGAAAAACCGCAGTTGTAAAAGCGGTAGGCGGGGAGGGTTCCCTGCGGCAGCATTTTCTGGATATGGGCATGATTCCGGGGACGGAAGTGACGCTGGTAAAATATGCACCCATGGGAGATCCGATGGAGCTGCGCATTCACGGTTACGAGCTGACGCTGCGCCTTGCGGATGCAGCGCAGATTGAGGTGGAAGCGCTTGAAACATCCACGGAAAAGAAGCCGGATACAGAAGCAGCCGCGGAAAAACACAAAGGACTAAAAGAGCATCCCGGTCTGGGCGAGGGTGGAAAATATCACGTAAAAGCGGATGAAAATCCCCTGCCGAAAGGAGCAACCCTTACATTTGCACTGGCGGGAAACCAGAATTGCGGGAAAACCACACTGTTTAACCAGCTTACCGGTTCGAACCAGCATGTGGGGAATTTTCCGGGCGTAACGGTGGACCAAAAAAGCGGTTCCATCCGGAATCATCCGAACACGCTGGTTACGGATTTGCCGGGAATTTATTCCATGTCTCCTTACAGCAGTGAGGAGATTGTTACAAGGGAATTTATTATTCAGGAAAAACCGGCAGGGATAATCAATATTGTGGATGCAACAAATATTGAAAGAAACCTTTATCTGACCATGCAGCTTATGGAACTGGATATCCCGATGGTTCTTGCATTAAATATGATGGATGAAGTCAGGGGAAACGGCGGTTCGGTGCATATTAACGAGCTGGAAGAGATGCTTGGCATTCCGGTCGTTCCGATATCTGCTGCCAAAAACGAGGGTATTGACGAGCTTGTCAGCCATGCATTACATATCGCGCGTTATCAGGAGAAACCGGGCAGGATTGATTTCTGCGATAAGGATGACCACGGGGGAGCGGTACACCGCTGTCTGCATGGCATTATCCATCTGATTGAGGACCATGCAGCCGCTGCACAGATTCCGGTACGCTTTGCGGCTGCCAAACTGGTTGAGGGAGATGAAATTGTTCTTGAGGCGTTAAAATTAAGCCAAAACGAGCAGGAGATGCTGGAACATATTATCTGCCAGATGGAAGAGGAGCGCGGTCTGGACCGTGCGGCAGCGATTGCGGATATGCGTTTTGTATTTATTAAAAAACTGGTGGAAGAAGCGGTAGTCAAACCAAAGGAAAGCAGGGAACATGAAAGAAGCCGTAAGGCTGACCGGATTCTGACGGGAAAATATACTGCGATTCCGGCTTTTGCCGGAATTATGGCGCTGGTATTTTTCCTGACATTTAACGTAATCGGTGCGTGGCTTCAGGATTTGTTACAAAACGGCATTGATTATCTGGCAGAAAGCGCGGATCATCTTCTTACGGTGTGGAAAGTCAACCGGGTGCTGCATTCGCTTGTCATAGACGGAATCTTCCAGGGCGTGGGAAGTGTTTTAAGCTTTCTTCCGGTTATTGTGACGCTGTTTTTCTTCCTTTCGCTTCTGGAGGACAGCGGCTATATGGCAAGGGTTGCATTTGTAATGGATAAGCTGCTTAGAAAGATTGGGCTGTCAGGCAGAAGTATAGTGCCGATGTTAATCGGGTTTGGCTGTACCGTACCGGGCGTAATGGCAAGCCGTACCCTGCCGTCGGAACGGGACCGGAAAATGACGATTATCCTGACGCCGTTTATGAGCTGCACCGCAAAGCTTCCGATATACGGGTTTTTGACAGCCGCATTTTTCCCGAAATATGCAGGGCTGATTATGGTAGGACTGTATTTCGGGGGAATTGCTGTAGCAGTGCTTGTTGCACTGGTATCCCGTAAGTTTTTGTTTAAGGGGGAAGCAGTGCCGTTTGTCATGGAACTTCCAAATTACCGTCTGCCCGGAATAAAAAACGTTGCGCAGCTTTTATGGGATAAGGCAAAGGATTTTTTGCAGCGCGCATTTACCGTTATATTTATTGCAACAATCATTATCTGGTTTTTGCAGACATTTGATTTCAGGCTGAATCTGGTGACAGATTCAAAAAGCAGTATGCTGGCAGTAATTGCGGGAATTATTTCACCGGTCTTTGCACCGCTTGGATTTGGGGACTGGAGGATTTCAACAGCGCTGATTTCCGGATTTATGGCAAAGGAAAGTGTGGTATCCACGCTGACCGTATTATTTGGAAGCACAGATGCTTTTACTGCTGCAATATCTTCGGCAGCTGCTGCGGCTCTTTTGGTATTCTGCCTGCTGTATACTCCGTGTGTTGCCGCCGTATCTTCCATCAGACGGGAACTGGGAAGGAAATGGGCTGTTGCCATTGTTGCAGAGCAGTGTATCATTGCATGGATTGCGGCGTTTCTTGTAAGACTGCTGTTACTTGCATTTGCGGGATAAATTCGTGGATAATGTACAGGGCAGGAAAATACTATGAAGTTATGCGATTACAAAGAAAATATATTATACGCAGGAACTGTTTTTCGCTTTAACGGGAAATATCCGTTTGAAAAAAGCGTGGATTTTATGCTGGTGTATTATCCCGATACCGAAAGTGGATTTGCCTTATACTGTATTTCGGGATATCATAAGGGAAGCCTGGAGGTCTGTCTTCCAAAAGAAGCACTGGGAAAAAACTGCCGTGCGGTTTCCGCAGAATGGATGGTTAAAAACTGGAATAGGTGGATTTACCGGGACTGTCCGGTGGAAGAGGTCAGTATTATCATTTGAAAATATGGGATAAAATATTGGCTGCCGCAAGTATGATTTTACTGCGGCAGCCATTTGTTTGCTGTATGGTTTTGTTATTTTTTCCGGGGTTTCTTTTTTCCGGATTTTTTCTTTCCGGAATTTTTTTGTCCTTCCGGATTCTTTT
>CAYNOE010000081.1:0-11806 GCA_964398745.1 uncultured Lachnobacterium sp. | reverse complement strand
AACAGCGCAGTCATAAAAGAACCCCGGAGGGCAGCAGTCTTCCGGGGCTTTTACTATGTTGTACTAACTGAACATTGCCCACAGGAAATTTAGACAGTGAAACAGGGGAAGCGGTGCTGGATTTACTGATAAGCAGCATGAAAAAATACGGACAGACATTGATTATGATTACACACAACAAAGAAATTGCTGCAAGGGCGGACCGGATTCTGGTCATGAAAAATGGAAAACTGGACGAACAGGAAGCGGCATAATATATAAGAGGAAATAAGAGATGGACTGGGTATTCTGGACGAACTGGACGACAAATTTTTTCTATCTGTTCTGGATAATATCTTTGTCATGTACATTGGTGACGCTGCTCTGGGCTCTGGCAGGAAAAGTATTTGAGAGACTTGGATATTTTACAATGACAGCGTTTCTGCTAAAAGCAGCCATACTGACATGGATTTTTGTTTTATGCCATAACATAAACAACTGGTGGGAACAGGATGAACTGGATACGTTTGTTTACAAAGGGGGTTATGTTCCGGGAAATGGGATGGAAATGACTGGTTATGCTTTTTGTATTATCTGGGCGATTGGTGTGGCGGCAGGACTGGTTCATTACTTATATAGGATGTTTTTATTACACCGCTGTATTAAGGAGACATTTCCATGTACCAAAGAAGTACTGGATGTGTTTGAACAGGTAAAAAAGGAATATAAAATAAAGAAAAAACATATAAGTGTGCGCTGCAGCTATACGGAATGCAGTGCAAAAACAACGCGTATTTTTCGTCCTGTTATTCTGATTCCGGAGCATGAATTATCCAGGGAGGAGCTGCTTGTCATTTTCCGGCATGAACTGATGCATATCAAAAACCACGATCTGTTTTACAAAAATCTGGCAGAAATTTTATGCAGGCTGTGTTTTTTAAATCCGGCTGTATTCTGGATGAAAAAAGAGCTTGGAATATGGATGGAATATGTATGCGATTACAAGGTCTGTAAAAAATTCGGGGATGTAAAAAACTATTATGGAATTATCCTGCGTTTTGCCGAGCAGTCAGTTGCTTCCCCGGTGTTTGCAACATCGCTTGTGGAAAAGGAATCGCAGCTTTTTTGCCGGATGAAAAAAGTGATAAAAAACTCCAGGCCGAAAAAAACGTCAAAACTGCTTCTGGCAGTTCTTCTGTGTCTGCTTCTTCCTGCAACAAATGTGGTTTATGCATTCGCCGTGGAAAGCGGTGAGGCTGTCCGTAAAGCCAGTGCTGCAAATGCAGTGGAGGTTCCGCGGGATATTGGGGAGGATATTGCGGAGGACAAAGCAGAGCACCTTTTGTTCCAAGCGGACAACAAACACGTTTCCATTGGGGAGGTTACGCATCAGCCTGTTCTGGCGGGCGCGAACGTATGCGAGTTTGACTGGACATTTTCCAGCCATGAAAAAATAGGAACGCCTGCCCGTTATCTGAAAAAAGGAACTTATATACGCTGTTACACAGGGGGAATTACAAATGGAAAGACCATTCGGATTGTGCTGCGCCAGCCGGATGACAGTATCCGCTATGTAGATATGGAGGCGGGTATGGTACATATTTTTCAGATAAAAGAATGTGGAAATTATCAGTTTTACATGGAAAATACCGGCACGGATGACGTGCGGGTACTGGGCGGGTGTACGGTTTATACAAAATAGGAATAAAAACAGGGAAGCGTAAGAAAGATGTGCTTTTAATGCACATTTTTCTATAGAAAAAATGACGGTAATTATAGTCATATAAGCCGGAAACTGAAAATATTAAAGGAGAAATCATTATATGAAAAAACAGAAAAAAAGAGGAATTTTTCACATTGCACTAAGTTACATAAAGGGATACAAAAAGAACACAATTCTGAGTATTCTGGGAATTGCATTTTCCGTAATGTTAATGTTTTCGTTGCTGCAGATGGGAGAAATGATGCTGTCACAGTTTCGGCATATGGTCGGGGATTATGCAACGATGGATTTTAAGGCTTATGATTTTGAGATGGACAAACTGGATGAAATTTATTCTTATCTGCAGGAAAATCATAAAGAGTATATTTTCTGTAAAGATATTGGATATGGCGGTGCTTTGATGGAAGATGGTATAACGGAAATTGTGATTGACGGGATGGACGGTGCCTGGATGGAACTTTTTCAGTTAGAACTTGTTACGGGCAGACTTCCGGAAAAGAAAGGCGAAATCTGCGTCGGGGAAGGATACTGCAGGGCTGTTGGAAAAACACCGGAGGAAATGACAGGGACAAAGCTGAAGCTTATGGTAAGGGATGATGAAGGGGAGGAACACGAAATCATTTATCAGGTGTCAGCGGTTGTCACAGACATACCGGTACCGGGAGCGGTTCATATGATGATTACAACAGCTGAAACCGCACGCTCACATATACAGGAATACCATTTTAAACATGACAGGAAAAACAACCAGATTTTGTTTTTGAGGGACAGGTACAGGAACTGTTCGGAAGAGAATGTGATGCTGCAGTCTGAATTGCAAAGCCGTTTTGGAAACAAATATTTTTACAGGGATCATATTCAGTATGATGAAACAAGGGAAGAGCTTTTTGGCAATGAGGAAAGTACATACCGTGACTTTTCCAACAGTTTTTTTGGCATTGCATTACTGATTGCATTCTGCATGGTGATTTTTGTTTACAATACTGTCAGTATCAGCATTACGGAAAAAATCCGTCAGTATGGTGCAATGCGCTGTATCGGTCTGGACAGCAGGGGATTGTTAAAACTGATGACAGCAGAAACCATGTTTTATGCTGTCTGCGGAATTGCAGTGGGAATGCTGGCAGGGATGTTTTTAAACCGTCTGGTGGCAGACTCGATTGTTTCCTGCATGGCGGGCATTACACTGGCAGGGGATGAATCAGGGATTTTTTCTTATATTGCCACGTCTGTGCTGACGTTAATTGCCGTACTGCTTGCTTTTGCGGTCGTTTTCTTAAAAATCCACAAACTGGAACCGGTGGAAATGATGAGGTTTGTGGAAACAAAATATGCAGGAAAAAAGGTGGACAAAAGAGTAAAAGATAAAAAGCTCCTTAAGGAAATGGCAAACAGGAATATCAAGAGAAACCGGACACGTTCGGGGGTTTTATTTTTCACCCTTATGTTAAGCGGAACAATTCTAATGGTGCTGCTGAATGTAGTCGGACTGATTGATATCAATGCTTCCAAAAAATGGCAGATGGCGGATTATGAAATTGCAAGTAATGTGATTGGTGAGAACGACGAGTATATTCCGGTGGAAACGGTCAGGCAACTGGAAAAGCTGGATGCAGTGGACACTGTCTACTGGCAGAGGTGGGACAGGGAGATTGACTGCCAGCCGGGCGATATGGTTTTTATGGTATACAGTGACAGTCTGTTTGACGAGCTTTTAAGCTTATATGACATACCGGAAAACAAGGTAGATAAGGAGGAAGCCGGAATCGTTCTTTGTGACAGGGACGGATACGAATGCAGCAGCGTAACACTGTCTTATAAAAATGCAGACAGAGAGAAAAAGACAACCACAATTCCGGCGCAGGGGGCATACAGCGGGGAGGAAAAGTTAATCGGAAGCGGAGTGCCAAATGGTGCAGATGATAATAGATATCTGATTGTAAATGAAAAACTGGCACAAAAAATTTATAAAACCCTTGGTACGGAGAATGCCCTGGAAAGTTATACGGGTGTCATGGTTTCAGGCAAATCACTTACGGAGGAGGAACTGCATGAACTGTTCGGCCCAAAGGTGAGTGTTGCAAATTTTAAAAATGTAATGGCAGATGCCCAGACACAGCTTCTTGGTATGGGGATGGTTGCATTATACATTCTTTTCTCCATTATTGTGCTTGGCATTCTGATCATCAACAACATCATTAAAACAAATATCGTAAACCGTGAGCAGGAAATTGGCATGATGCGAAGTATCGGGGCGGAGGATGCACTTGTGAAAAAACTGCTGGGAAAGGAAATCATGGAACTGGCAGTCAGGGCGGTCGTAACTGCAGTCATTATTACATTTCCAATAACGGCATATTTAAGTATCATGATGCATGACAAGCTGAAAATTACCATTATCGGCTATTTTTTAGGCGCGGTGATTGTACTGGCTGGCTGCTGTTTTCTGTCGAAAAGGGCCATCAAAAAGAATCTTGCCGGAAGAAATATCAGTGAGATGATTCGGCATGAATAAATATTCTGGGTATGGAACAGTTTTCCATTAAAATATCTAAAGGAGATATTGCAAAATATGAGGTGTATTCGGATACTGTAAACGATAAGTATATAGCTGGAGAAGATGTCAGGAAGCTGGAACAGAGGGATGGTGTACAGGAAGTATACTGTCAGAGATTATGTACTGAAATAAAATGTAAACCGGATCAAAAAAGCAAATATTATGCCGTTAAAGGTATACTGATTATGCTAATTCTGGTATCCTTTTTAATTATTTACAGTATTGTTCAGACTAATATCACGAACAATAAAGAAGAACCGGATATTAGGAAAAGATGTAAGGGCTGTCCCAAAAAGAAACAAACTTTACACTGTATACAGATTCTGTTATACTGATGTTAAAGGAGTACAAAGGGTGAATTATTTAAATTATTTTCTAATAAAACAGTCAGGAACAGAGACAGATATCCTGCAGGAAATTGAAAAAAATCCGGGAATCATCCGGACTTATCTGGAAGGGCTTCTGCCATCGCTTCTTTCGTTTCTGGTGCAGCTGGTTATTACGGTAATCATCCTGCTGGCTGGCAGCAGGATAATTAAGGGATTTGTGAAAATGGTAAAAAAATCCCTTGAGAGGGGAAAGGCGGAAGCCGGGGTTATTACCTTTTTGTGTTCCCTCATCAGGTACAGTCTGTACTTTGTACTTGTGATGATCGTTCTTTCCCAGTTTGGCGTGACCACCAGCTCCGTGGTGGCAGTGCTTGGTTCTGCGGGACTGACGCTTGGACTTGCGCTGCAGGGAAGTTTGTCCAATTTTGCAGGAGGTGTACTGATCCTTCTTATGAAACCGTTTGTGGTCGGTGATTATATACTTGACAATGCAACAGGGCAGGAGGGGACGGTGGCGGAAATTACGACATTTTATACCAAGCTGCTTTCTGTTGACAATAAAATGATAGTGATTCCAAACGGCAGCCTTTCCAATACCAGCATTACCAACTTCAGCCACATGGAACACCGCCGGATTGATCTCATTATTGCCGTGGCATACGAAACAAACCTTTCCGATGCAAAAAAAATACTGCAGCAGACCGTGGAGAAAGAGAACGGTATTATAAAGGACAGGCCCTGCGATATTTTTGTTTCTTCCCTTGCCGACTCTGCAGTGGAGCTTGGTGTGCGTGTCTGGGTCAGAAATGAGGATTACTGGAACATCCGCTGGAGTCTTCTGGAACAGATAAAACTGGCGCTGGATGAAAACGGAATTTCAATTCCGTTCCCGCAGCTGGATGTCAGTCTTAAGAAAGAAGAATAAAATGAACAGACTTTACACCTTACCCATATTCTGTTATACTTGTAAGGAATGGAGCGATACGGATTTACAGAACAGGATATTATAAAGGAATAAAATATATGCTGGATTTAATTGCAGCGCGTCTTGCATAGAATTGAATAGATTCCATCAATAATTCAAAGACTACCACAGGCGTGATAGTCTTTTTTTGTGAACAGGGACTGTTGGATATAATTAAAAGGATAGGGGAAATTAACATGAAGGCAGAAGCATATGAAATTATTGAACAGAGAAAACTGAAGGATATATCCTCCACAGGATATATCCTGCGCCATAAAAAGAGCGGAGCGCGGGTTTGCATTATTTCCAATGATGATGATAACAAGGTATTTTCCATTGGTTTTAAAACACCGCCGGAGGACAAAACAGGTGTACCGCATATTATTGAGCACACCACGCTCTGCGGTTCTGACAAATTCCCGGTCAAGGATCCGTTTATGGAACTGGCAAAGGGCTCTCTGAACACCTTTTTAAACGCGATGACCTATCCGGAAAAGACTGTGTATCCGATTGCCAGTTATAACGGGCAGGATTTCAAAAATCTGATGGATGTTTACCTGGATGCGGTGTTCCATCCGAATATCACGAAATATAAGGAAATATTCATGCAGGAGGGTTGGCATTACGAGCTGGAGTCAGAAGATGCCCCGCTTAAAATTAACGGCGTTGTATATAATGAAATGAAGGGCGCATATTCCTCTCCGGATGAAATTCTCCAGACCGCAATTGAAAAGGCGCTTTTTCCGGATAATACCTATAGTAAAAATTCCGGCGGGGATCCTGAACATATTCCTGAGCTGACCTATGAGGGCTATCTGGATTTTTACAGGAAGTATTACCATCCGTCCAATTCCTATATCTATCTTTACGGTGATATGGATATTGAGGAGCGTCTGGACTTTCTGGACAGGGAATATTTATGCCAGTATGACCAGACGGAAGTGGCATCGGAAATCCCATTGCAGAAACCGTTTGATAAAATGGTTTATGTGGAAGAAAGTTTTCCTGTAACTGAGGAAGAATCAGTGGAAAAAAACACTTATTTATCCTATAACAAAGTGATAGGGACTGTTCTGGACAGGAAACTTTACCAGGCGTTTTCCGTACTGGATTATGTGCTGGTCAGCGCGCCGGGCGCACCGGTAAAGAAGGCGCTGATTGATGCGGGAATCGGGGAGGATGTATATGGAAGCTATGAGGACGATATTTTACAGCCGATGTTCTCCATTGTTGCAAAAAATGCAGAAAAGGAAGACCAGACCCGTTTTGTGGAGATTATAGAAAACACCTTAAAAGATTTGGTGAAAAACGGTCTTAATCATGATGCGCTTCTTGCCGGAATTAACAGCGCGGAATTCAGGTTCCGTGAAGCCGATTACGGACATTATCCAAAGGGACTTTTATACGGGCTGCAGTGTCTGGAAAGCTGGCTGCATGACGATACAAAACCATTTATCCATCTGGAATGCCTGGACACGCTGGAGTTCTTAAGGCAGCAGATTGAAACCGGATATTTTGAGAATATAATAGAGGAATACCTGATAAAAAATACCCACGGGGCAGTCGTTACAGTGGTTCCGGAGCGCGGATTAAATAATGTGCGTGAAGAACAGCTTGCACAAAAGCTTGCAGGTTACAAAGCTTCCTTAAGCGGGCAGGAAATTAAAGCGCTTGTGGAGCAGACGCGTCATTTAAAGGAATACCAGGAAGCACCGTCAGATGAGGAGGATTTGTTAAAAATCCCGATGCTTACGAGGGCGGATATGAAAAAAGAAGCTGCGCCGTTTTCCAATATTAAAGAGGAGGCTGGCGGGGTACCGGTTATCCGCCATGAAGTGCCGACAAACGGAATCGTTTACCTGACGCTGATGTTTGCCTGCCCGGATATCGCGCAGGAGGATGTTCCGTATCTTGGGCTTTTGCGTTCGGTGCTTGGATTTGTCAATACAAAAAGCTATGGTTACGCAGACCTTGCAAATGCCATCAATATATATACCGGGGGAATTTCCTGCGGTATGGGGTTTTATCCGGATGTGACAAAAATGGATGTGGTTGATACCCGGTTTGAAGTGCGGATTAAGGTGCTGGAAAAAAATCTTTCTTCTGCCATGATGCTTGCGGATGAAATCATGCGTACTTCAGATCTGACAGATGAAAAACGTCTTGGGGAACTGATTGCACAGGCAAAGTCAAGGCTGCAGGTCAGCTTAAGCAGCAGCGGGCATACGGCTTCCTCCATGCGTGCGCTTTCCTACCAGTCGCGTTATGCCTGCTGCCAGGACGCCATAAACGGAATCGCCTATTACCGGATGATTGAAAAGCTGGATGGGCAGATGAAAAAAGAGCCGCAGAAGGTGATAAAAAAACTGAAAGAAATCACAGAAAAAATACTGGTTAAAAAACGTCTGGATGTAAGTTTCACGGGGGAAAAATCACTCTGTGAAAAAACGCTGCCTGTTATAAAAGAATATCTGGAAAAGCTGCCGGAAGGGGAACCGGCGAAAGAAGCGGCAGACTTTACCCTGAGAAAGAAAAACGAAGGCTTTACGGATGCATCACAGATTCAGTATGTGGCGCGTGCAGGTAATTTCAGAAAGCATGGATTTGAATATAAAGGCACACTCAAAATTTTAAAAATGATTCTGGGATACGATTATCTCTGGATGAATATCCGTGTGAAAAACGGTGCATACGGATGTATGAGTGCATTTCTGCGGACGGGGGAATGCTACTTCGTTTCCTACAGGGATCCGAACCTTTCCAAAACAAACGAGGTATATAACCGGATTGCGGAATATATAAAAACCTTCCAGCCGGATGAACGTGATATGACAAAATATATTATCGGTACGTTCGGTTCACTGGATACGCCGCTGACCCCGGAAGCAAAGGGCAGCCGTTCCATGGCGGCTTATCTGGAAAACCTTGCTTATGAGGAAATCCAGAAGGAACGGGATGAGATTTTAAAGGCAACACCGGAGGACATCCAAAGTCTTGCAGGACTGGTGCAGTCGGTTCTGGATGATGAATGTCTTTGCGTAATCGGAAATGAAAATGCCATTAAAAACGAGAGCGGGATGTTTATGGAAATTGCAGCATTATCGTAAGAAAAACGCAGAACAGGAGTACGTATGGCAGATAAATTCAAATCAGGATTTGTAACGATTATAGGCAGACCAAACGTTGGAAAATCCACGCTGATGAACCGGCTGATCGGACAGAAAATTGCAATTACTTCCAATAAGCCGCAGACAACCAGAAACCGGATACAGACCGTTTATACGGATAAGGAAAAGGGTCAGATCATATTTCTCGACACACCGGGAATCCATAAGGCAAAAAACAAGCTTGGGGAATACATGGTAAATGTGGCGGAGCATACCTTAAAGGAAGTGGATGTCATACTGTGGCTGGTGGAGCCAGGCAACTTTATCGGTGCGGGTGAAAAGCATATTATAGAACAGCTTAAAAAAGTGACAACGCCTGTAATTTTAATTATCAATAAAACAGATACCGTCGAAAGGGGAAAAGTGCTGGAATATATTGATACCTACCGTAAGGTCTATGATTTTGCGGAAATTATTCCGACCTCCGCGCTGCGGGGGAATAATATGAATGAAATAACAGACTCCATTTTCAAGTATCTGCACGCGGGACCTCAGTTTTATGATGAAGATACTATTACAGACCAGCCGGAGCGCGCAATCTGCGCGGAAATCATCCGTGAAAAGGCACTTCATGCATTAAATGATGAAGTCCCGCACGGAATCGCGGTGGCAATTGAACAGATGAAAGAGCGCAAAAACGGCGGCCTGGTGGACATTGATGCTACGATTGTCTGTGAACGCGATTCCCACAAGGGAATCATTATTGGAAAAAAGGGTGCCATGCTAAAAAAAATCGGCAGTAATGCCAGGTTTGAGATGGAGAGGCTCCTGGATACCAGGGTTAATCTTAAGCTCTGGGTGAAGGTGAAAAAAGACTGGCGTGACAATGATTATTTAATTAAAAATTTTGGATACCATGAAGAAGGGTAGCTGTATTTCCATTTTTTTTCGGGAATAGAATTCAGGGCATTGCAAACTCTATTTAATGTGGAATGGAGGGATATGCAATGGAGAAAACCTGGGAAGAATTTTGGGCGACAGGAAAAGTCACAGATTATCTGAATTACCGGAATACGGCGGAACACAGCAGTTTAACAAACAGTCATGGGATGCAGAGGGAACAAAACAATGGGACAGTCCGTGACCATGATGGGAATGGTTTTAACAGCCATGCCTGTCAGGGATTATGACAAAAGATTAACAATTCTGACAAAGGAAAGAGGCAAGATTACAGCATTTGCAAGAGGGGCAAGGCGTCCCGGGAGCCAGCTTCTGGCTGCGGCAAATCCTTTTTCTTTTGGCGAATTTGAGCTGTTCGAGGGACGAAGCGCATATAATCTTTCAAAGGCAGATATCTCCAATTATTTCAGGGAACTGACAATGGATCTTGATGCTGCTTCACTTGGATTTTATTTTGCAGAATTTGCCGAATATTTCTGCCAGGAAAACAACGACGAGAAAGAGATGTTAAAGCTTTTGTATCAGTCCTTACGCGCGCTCGAAAGCACAAAAATTCCCAAAGAGCTTGTGCGGGTTATTTACGAGCTTAAGGCAATTACGATTAACGGGGAAGGACCGGATGTATTTTCCTGTATGCACTGTCATAAAAAAGACGGTCTGACAATTTTTTCGGTACGGCGGGGCGGGATTTTCTGCAGTACCTGCGGGCAGAAGGTGCAGGGCAGAAAAATTCTGGATTCCAGCCGTTATGCCATGCAGTACATAATATCCATGCCGGTGGAAAAGCTGTATTCTTTTACAGTTTCCGGTGAAGTTCTGCTTGAGCTTCAGGCAGTTATGAAGGAGTATATGGCGTATTATGTCCGCCACGAATTTCATTCCCTGCAGATTTTTGGTTGAAAACAAAATATGGAAAGTGTATAATAGCATGGATTATATATGTAAGGAGATGGAATTATGAATAGAAAATTCATTAAACTGGCTCTTGTTCTTGTTCTGTGTACGGCAGTGGCCGGAGGATGCGGGGCATCCTACGCGGCAGACGAGAGTACAGTGTTCGTACTGAAGGACGGAGGAATTGTATCCACGGATGTGGAGGAATTTGATGAAAGCACATATGACGAAAGCGGACTTAAGTCTTATGCAGAGGAAACCATTGAGGAGTATAATAAGTCTAACGGCGAGGGGCTGGTAAAGCTTAAGGACTTGTCAGTCAGGGACAAAAAGGCAACCGTTATTCTTTCCTATGCGTCTGCCCTGGACTACCAGCAGTTTAATGGAATTGAACTGTTTGCAGGAAGCGTGGCGGAGGCGCTCGCGGCCGGATATACGTTTGACGGGGACTTTGTAGCTATTGACAAGGGAGCGATATCTTTGTGTGATGTGAATGAATACCTGGATGATGCAGAATACAAAGTGGTTGTCATCCGCGGAAACCTGAATGTGCGTGTGCCCGGAAACGTGGCCTGCGTATCTGCAAAAAATACTGGCTATGTAGACGAAAAGACGATTGCAATCCGGGAAGATACCTCAATTCTGGGGAAGGAGTCCGAAACAGAGAGTACAGAGGCGGCTTCTGAAACAGTGGGAACAGAAGCTTCTACTGAAATGCAGCCGGCAGAAGACTCTGTTTCTGATGACGACCTTTTGAATATGTCAACGGAAAGCGCTGAAGTATCATTTCAGTTTAATGAGGCAGACGAAAAAGAAAGCGCTTCCGCGGCGGAATTAAGTCAGGTTTATACTTATATTATTTACAAATAAAAGAGAATGAGAGGGCTACATAATGGAAAAAACATTGGACAAAATCGTTCAGGTGGCAAAACAGAGAGGTTTTGTCTATCCGGGTTCAGAAATCTACGGAGGGCTTGCAAATACATGGGATTACGGTAATCTCGGAGTTGAACTTAAGAATAATGTAAAGCGCGCGTGGTGGAAAAAATTTATACAGGAACATCCGAACAATGTGGGCGTGGACTGCGCGATTCTGATGAATCCGCAGACATGGGTAGCATCCGGACATCTGGGCGGCTTTTCCGATCCGCTGATGGACTGTAAGGAATGCCATGAGCGTTTCCGCGCGGACCAGCTTATTGAGGATTTCGCAGAGGAACATGGCATAGACCTGGGAGGTTCCGTGGACGGGTGGAGCAATGAGGAAATGTATGATTTTATTCTGGATCACCA
>CAYNOE010000080.1:0-11806 GCA_964398745.1 uncultured Lachnobacterium sp. | reverse complement strand
ATCCCGATTTCTGCAAACACAAAAAACAGTTACTGTCTGTCTGCTTTTTCAGTGCCTGTGGTTTTATCTGCATTTATTTGTCGGAATATAGCATTACATGGGGAGCCTCCTGTCTGAATCCAAATTACATTAGTTGGTCTTGATTATAGCATCCGGTAAATTCTTTGTCAAGAATGGTTTAATTATGCGGATTCTGGCGTTTCGCAAACCAACTCTTTCAAACGGCCCAAACCTTACAAATCTGTTATACTTCCCGTAAGTCTTTTGTAATACTCATCTGCTATTATGATACATGTAAAAGCAAATGCACAAAATAAGAAATAACATGAAAGGAATAAAAAATATGGGTATTATTTTGGAAGTCAGGGATCTGGTGAAATATTATAAAGAAGGAGGGGGCGTGGTAAAGGCAGTGGACCACACCAGCGTCCAGATTGAGAGGGGAAAGTTTACAGCAATTGTTGGACGTTCCGGTTCCGGAAAGTCCACCCTGCTGCATCTGATCGGGGGGCTTGACCGGCCGGATTCCGGCAAAGTCATTATCGAAAACAGTGATATTTTTTCCCTGAAGGATGATAAACTGGCACAGTTTCGGAGGAAAAAAATAGGATTTATATTTCAGGATTATAATCTTGTGCCTTCCTTAAATGTATGGGAAAACGTGGTGCTGCCGCTGGGACTGGATAACCGGAAGGTGAGCAGTGCGGAAGTAGAAAACATACTGGATAAAATCGGTCTTCTGGATAAAAAGAACCGTCTGCCAAGTGCCCTATCCGGCGGACAGAAACAGCGTGTGGCAATTGCAAGGGCGCTGGTATCAAAGCCTGCGATTATTCTTGCGGACGAGCCGACGGGAAATCTGGATTCCCAGACAGAACTGGAAGTGATGGGACAGTTAAAACAGTGCGTGGCGGATTTCGGGCAGACACTTGTCATGATTACGCATGATGAAAATATTGCCCAGATGGCGGACGTAGTGATTGTAATCGAAGACGGTAAGGTGGTGAGTCAGTCATGAGTAAAAAAACAAAAAGGGTGACAGGATTAAGTACATGGAAGATTGCATTCCGTAATATGCAGTATCATAAAAGCAAAAACATATTAACAGGAATTGCCATATTTTTAACTACAATGCTGCTTTTTGTGGTTCCGACTGCGGGAAAAAATATGATAGACTCCCAGTTTGCCGTGGTAAACAAAGTCTATCCCACATGGCATGCACTGTTTCGGAATGTGGACACCCGGACGGCGGAGGAACTGGCAGCCCGGAAGGATATTGCAAAGTACGGACTGAGAAGTGATCCGGGTTTTCTGATGGAAGACGGGCTTAGTGGAAGTATGCTGTATCTGGACAATGTAGCTGCAGAGCTTATGAAAGGGGAGCTTGCCAGCGGAAAGTTTCCGCAGAAAGAGGAGGAGATTGTAGTATCAAAAGGCCTGCTGCAGGCACTTGGACAGGATGGGGAAATCGGTGACAGAATTACTCTGACGTACCAGATTGAACGAAACGGCGGTCTTGATACGGCGCAGAAAAAAGAATTTATTATCTGTGGTTTTACAGCGGATTCCGAGGTAAGCATTGAGAAAAAAACATTTACTGTATTTGTATCAAAGGCATTTCTACAGGCAGAAGTACCAAATGAACAGATTGCATACCGTTTTATGTTCCAGCTTGACAGAATTGACAACAGTAATACGGACGAGATTGAAGAAAAAATCAAAGAGATTGCCAAATCCTTTGGCATTTCTGATAATAATACAAATATTAACAAAGAATACCTGTCCGCAAATTATGTGGATCCGGTCTTCCTTCCAACTATCGTTATCATCATGCTGATTATCATGGTTGCGGGAATAATAACTATTTACAGTATCTATTATGTATCCATGCCACAGCGGATTCAGGAGTTTGGAAGATTAAAGGCAATCGGTGCCACAAAACGGCAGATGAAACAGATTGTGCTGCGGGAGGGCATGCTTGTTGCGGTTATTGTGATTCCCTTTGGACTGCTTCTGGGAACATTGGTTTCAAAGCTGATCCTGAAACTGTTTATCGGCACGGGAATGGTGGTATCCTCTGAGGCAGAGGTGATGTGGGAAATTATTGACAATCATGAAATTTCCCTGTGGTATCCGTGGATTTATCTGCTGGCAGCAGTTGTAACATTTGTAACGGTATATGTTTCCCTGTTGCGCCCGATGAAAAAAGCGGCCCGGATATCAGAGGTTGAGGCAATGCGTTACCAGGCGGGTACAGGGTGCAGAAAGAGCGTCCGGAAAGGATATGAATATCTGACAATTGGACGGCTTGCCAGAAACAGTTTTTTTGGCAATAAAAGAAAGAGTATGATTACGATTCTTTCCATGAGTTTTACTGGAATTTTTATGATGGTAATCGCCACCGTGTTATCCTGCGCAGACCCGGTGGAGAGTGCAAATAACAGCATCACGGGACAGTATGGAATCTGGCAGCATGTTGAGGAAAATAATAAGGAACATCCGGAATGGGCATGGAGCGAAATTCAGAAGAACAACCCGTTAAATAATGAACTGAAGGCAGAGATTGAAGCGCTGGACGGGGTGAAGCGTGTGGATGTTTTCAGTTCAGCAAAAATCAGCGGGGGACCTTTTCTGGAGGAGGTGGAAGTGCCTGATATCTGGGGAGTGCCGGAGACATATAAAAAAGAGGTTGAAGAGGGAATCATAGAAGGGGATGTGGATTATGAAGACCTGCTGTCAGGGGACAAAGTCATTATTGACACTCCCCTTCTGCACTGGTATCCGGAGCTGAACGTGGGAGATAAATTTACAGTCCGTATTCATGATGGTGAAAACAGTTATGAGAAGGAACTTGAAATTGCAGGTGTTGGGGATTATACGTACGGACTGTCAGCTGGGAATCTGGTTATGGCAAAGGATGCAGTGGACAATCTCTGCAGCAGTAATATCAGCCGTTCGTTCCAGGTAGTTGCAGATAAAAATTACGATGAAAAACTTGCGAACGAACTGGGTAATCTGATTACTGACAAAGGGATACTGGAAATGGAAACATGGAAAGCTTATTATGAGACGTATAAAAACGGCATGGAACTGATGCGGGGGGCATGCTTTACATTTTTCGGAATCCTCGGGGTAATCTGCGTGATGAACTTAATTAATACAATGATTAACAGCGTGCATATCCGTAAAAAAGAACTTGGCATGATGCAGGCAGTAGGAATGTCTGACCGTCAGCTTGGAAGGATGCTGCAGCTGGAGGGACTGTTTTATACGGCAGGCACACTGGTGCTGTCCATCGGCGCAGGAAGCGCGGCTGGTTATCCGGTATTTTTGTGGGCAAAGAAAACTGGAATGTTTGAGATGTCCCGGTACCATTATCCGTTTACGGTTGCACTGATTATCATGGCGGTGCTGACAGTTGTGCAGATTATACTTGTACTGTTTCTCAGCAGGTCTGTGAAAAAGGAATCACTGATTGAACGGGTACGGTTCAGCGAATAAAAGCCGGAACTTGTAAAGAGGAAATGCGGTATCCTGAAAGAATCGTGTTTTAAAGTTGTCAGGGCTAAAAGAATATGATAGAATTTTGTCATGGAACAATCGTGTTATAGGGTGCGTTATTGTCTTTTCCTTTTGGCATTGCTTACATTCGTTTTTACGTTCTGTAAGTAGCTTTACATAGCAAAACCACCCTGATACTTTGACCGGTTGAAGGGTGGTGTTTGCTATCTTGTTAACTTGGTCAACCCCTTGTGGGCGATTGTTCTATTTCTGATTAGATTATATCATTGTTTGGGTTACTTGTAAACAGTCATTTTAGGAAGGTTTCTTTAAATTTAAGATGAAAAAAATATTAATTGTAGAAGACGACAACAATTTAAACAGAGGGATTTTACTCAGGCTTGAAAAAGAAGGCTATCAGGTTTATCCGGCATTTACAAAAACTGAAGCGGAGCAGATTTTTAAAAAGGAAGATGTGGACATGATTATCTGCGACATTACCCTGCCGGATGGCAGCGGACTTGAGTTCGGGAAGGCAGTGCGGGAGCAGAGTAATGTAATTCTTTTATATCTTACTGCTTTAAACCAGGAAATCGATATAATAAACGGCTATGATACCGGGGCGGATGATTATATGACAAAACCGTTTTCCCTGATGGTGTTAATATCCAAGGTAAACGCCCTGATGCACCGGGTTCAAAACAGCAGCGGCATGAAATATATTTCCGGTGATATCGAGGTCAGGATTAAGGATATGCAGGTGACAAAAAACAATGAACCAGTGGTGCTTAGTAAAACTGAACTGCAGCTTCTGCTTTACCTTCTTAAGAATGCAGGAAAGATAGCATCAAAGGAAAATATTTTAGACCAGGTATGGGGACTGGACGGACAGTTCGTGGACGATAATACCGTTGCCGTAAATATCAGCAGGCTGAAAAACAAGCTGGGAACGGACCAGATTTCCAATGTCAGGGGGCTTGGGTATATCTGGACAGGACAGGTAAAACAGTTATGAAGAAAACAGTGTTCTGGTATGGAATGATCTGGCTCGTCTCTGTCCTGGCACTTTCGGCAGCCATCCTGCTGTTTGCAGGAATCCGGGAAAGAAACAGAATATACCAGTTTGGTGAACTGCTGGAGCGTCATCCGCAGCTGGAGTCAGAGCTGGCGGGAATGCTGGTAAAAGAACCTTCCAGCCGCCTGGCAGAGTCAAAGGAGAGGGATTTATTATCCGAAAAATACGGCTATGATTTTCTGGCGGGAATGCTGGACAGGGGAACCATCCGGCTCTGGGCAGCCCTGGCTGCCATTACCACAATGGCGGTTGTATGTATCGGAATCGGAAACTGCATCAGGGAAAAACATAGACAGGAGCTTCTTTTGGAACAGACATCGCTGCTTTGTGAGCAGCTTGGGAAATTTCGTGCAGGGGAATTTCAGATGGAAGACTCTGGTCTGTGGGAGAGTATGAAAGACTCCGGGGTACTGGTTATGCAGTGGATGAAGCTCTGGGAAAACATAAGGGAGACAGGCGCATATTTTGGGGATTTAAAAGAAAAACTCCAGACAGAAGAGGAGAGTACAAAGGCATTAATTACAAATATCTCCCACCAGCTGAAAACTCCGCTGGCATCCCTTCGCATGAGCCATGAACTGGTGCTTGCAGAAGTAATTTCAGAAGAAGAAAAAAATGAATTCCTTGCGCAGGAGGAGTTTGAAATTAACAGGCTTGAAATGCTTCTGGAGGAGCTTATGAATCTGTCAAGGCTTGAAAATCATATGATACAGATTCACATGCTGCCATGCAGCATCAAACAGACGATAGCCGGGGCAGTGAGTCAGATTTACAGAAAAGCTGCGGATAAAAAAATTGAAATTTCCCTGGAGATGGAAGAGGACTTTACCGTCTGCCATGATATGAAATGGACCGGGGAGGCGCTTTCCAATATACTTGATAATGCAGTCAAATATTCCGGTACGGATACCAGGGTGGAAATACGCGTACAGAAAATGATTAAATATGTGAAGATTGAGATTGCAGATGAAGGAATGGGAATTCCAAAAGAAGAACTGCACCGTATTTACCAGAGATTTTACCGCTGTCGCCAGGCCGCCGGTAAAGTGAAAGAAGGAGCCGGGGTTGGTCTTTATCTTGCCAGAATGATTATTGAACAGCAGAAAGGAATTATTTCAGCAAAAAACAGGTCAGGCGGCGGTACCGTGTTTATTGTGATGTTGCCATTTACCGGTAGTAGCTGACGTCTTCCAGTGCAATCGGATCAGGATTTAAAAGCACCCATTTTACGGAAAGTTCGCTTAAGCGGTAAAGCTCTTCTACCCAGGCTTTTTTAATGGAGTGGATAATTTGTTTTACTTCCGCCGCTTCTGTTTCCGGAAGTGGATTTCCCATCTGGGTATAGGTAAGTAATGCCTGCGCAATTTCTTTAAATGCCCGGTCCCAGTTACATGCCCCGTTATCCAGAATTTCATGTGAAAGCTTTCCGGATATGCGGATAACTTCCCCCTGTACCGTGTTCGCATGACCGGAGCCGGGAACCAGAAGATTCCAGAGTTCTTCATGCTGTTTCTGCCAGGTTTTTTCTTTTACTTCGATACGGGTTTTTCCGTCATACGCTTTTCTTCTTGGAACAGGCGTAACATGAAGCTGTTCATATAAGCTGTTTAAGGCAGTGTCAGCTTCTTCCTGGGTGAATAGGTCATTCTCTAGTAAATCATTTCTGTGGAATTCGATTTCAATTGCTGTTTCTTTCATATATTTCTGCAGTTTTTCAGTTACAGGTATCCCCTTTGATAACAGATATTTTGTCACCGGTTCCAGTCTGATAAAGTCATATTGTCCCCTCGCTATCAGAAATGCCCGCTCAAGTGGCGTGTCGCCGTTCCAGTCAGGTGCGCTGATATCTGTCCCCAATTCTAAAAGGCGCTGGACAAGATTTAAGTTTCCTGCTTCCACAGCATAGTGCAGGGCATTTGTTTTGTATAGGTCTGTAGTAGCATGCACATCTGCCCCAAGCTTTACCAGTGTAAGCGCCTGCTCTTCGGTCCATGCGCTGCCAGCGTGATGAAGAAGCGCGGTATAGCCATAGGCATCCACGTAATTAACATCTGCCCCATTTTCCACAAGCCATGTCATCAGTTCCTCGGAAAGACGGAAGGACAGGGCATTGCCTTTGTAATATCCTCCGTAGGCGTTGATATCACATTTTTCAAATACCTTTTTAATTGCCTCAGTGTCGTTGTTTTCTACCAGCTGTTCAAAATCTTTTGTCAGTGTTTTCCGTTTTTTCATTTTTGGTTCCTTTCCTCTATTGTATGGTTATGGTTTTCTTGCAAGCTGTAAATCTATGGTGTCATAAATTGTGATTTTACCTCCAAAATGATCAATCGTTTTTTCAATTTCGGAAAAGAATTCTGTTCTTTTATTTTCCTCAAGTGAAATATGATCGGAATAGGTTCCGAGGAGGGCGGTGTATTCTTTGGCAGTGAAGGTTCTTGTCCTTTGAAACAGTTTATATTGAATGTCGCAAAAGCCATATTTATATGCAATATCGGCCCTTTGTTCTGCGTTTTCTTTTGTATATTCCACAGGGGCAGAGGTTGAATTCATATATATGGCATACAGCTTTTGAATTTCCTTACAGAGCCTGGGATTTTCTTTAGCTGCAAACGGATGATTGGCAAACCGTGCAAATGCACCGCCGCTTTTGAGCATCGAAAAAACTTTTTTATAACCGGTTTCCTCCGGTATCCAGTGAAATGCAGAAGCGGAAAAAACGAAATCATATGTGTCAGGGTTAAAATTAACATCCTCAAATTTAGCTGTAATAACGGAAAATTCTGGGTATGTGCTGAATTTTTTGCGGCACAGGCTGGAAAAATGTTCACCATATTCAACAGCAGTCAGACGGCATCCGGTCTGTAATATCGGAAGAGTTGCCTGTCCGCCGCCGATTCCCACTTCGACAGCATTACTGGATTTGCCGAGGGGCATGTAATGAAAAATTGTCTGGTACAGTTTGTCGGGGTAGCCAGGACGCATTTTTTCGTATGAGGATGCTATGGTGTCAAATGTCTGTGCAAGGCTGTTTTGCGCAGGTAACGTTTTTGGCTTTATTCCCGGCTCTTCATTATTGAATTGCTCTGTTAGCTTCATCTCCTGATAATCATATGAATCATCTTTTGAATGCATAACTTCTCCTTAAAAATTCTTATTTATTATTATACACAGTTTCAGGCAAATAACAATAAAAATGTTATCCGGTTATTGCCCGCGGGGACTTGACAATATATCAGTATGATATATAATGAACATATCATATTGATATGTGGAGGGCATTCTGCCATTATTTTTGCTGGATGGCTCCTTTTATGATACTGGGGATGAAGCTTCGCAGGCTTTTTCACCTTTCGGGAATACATATAAAAACCAGAGAAAAAGATAAATGTATTTCCTGCGGCAAATGCAGCAGGGTCTGTCCCATGGGGGTTGACGTGGTTCGTGAAATAAATAATAATAACAGAATTGACACTTCGGAATGTATCCAGTGCGGCGCATGTGTTGATAACTGCCCTCGGAATGTTCTGGTTTATGGACTGGCTGAAAGAAAGGAAACTGGCAATGGCAAATGAGAAAAAGATTGACTGCGTGATTTTAGGTCTGCTGAGTCACGAAGAATTAACGGGATACGAGATAAAGAAAAGAATGGATACGGCACTGAAATATTTCTGGAGCGCGAGCTATGGCAGCATCTATCCCGCACTTGCTGATCTGGTGCGCCGCGGGCTGGCGACGAAAAAGGAAGATACAGAAAACAAAAGAAACAAGCTGATCTATAGCATAACAGATGAGGGGCGGAATTATTTGAAACACTGGCTTACCCTTCCGGTCGAAAAGGACGAGCTTCGTTATGAAACCCTGTTAAAACTTTTTTTTGGAAATGAGCAGGGAGCAGAACAGGCGTTATTCCATATCGAAGCCTTCCGAAAAAAAACAGAACTGGAACTGTCGGAATTACTGGAATATGAAAAGGTATTAAAAAACTGTCTGGATGAAGACAGTACCCATAAATATTATTTGCTTACCGTCGAATTTGGTATAAAAACATACCGTGCCTATCTGGCATGGTGCAGGGAAGCTGGAAAACTTTTAAAAAATGTTCAAGGATAAGGAGGAAAAATAAATGACAGGACATCTGGGATTTTCATATACTGGATTAATTTTTTTACTGCTTCTTTTTATTCCCAATATCATCTGGACAGGGAAAAAGCCGCAGGGATACTCAGCAGAAAAAGAGAGTAAAATACTTCTGTTTTTTGAGAGGACAGGGGAAGTATTAACATGCTGCTGTGCTCTGGTTTTTTCGGATTTCAATATACATAAATGGACAGCCTGGTTCTGGTGGCTGGCCGCTGCTTTTGCTCTGATGGCGCTGTATGAATTATGGTGGATTCGGTACTTTCGGAGTGAACGGAAGCTGGCGGATTTTTACAGTAATTTATTTTTCATTCCGCTTGCGGGGGCAACTCTTCCGGTTATGGCATTTTTTCTGCTTGGAATATATGGTAAAGTGGTATGGATGTTAATCGCGGTAATTTTTCTGGGAATCGGGCATATCGGAATACATATGCAGCATAAAAGAGAAATGGAATAATAGAAGAATTTGTACTGTGAAGGACAACACCTGCTTGTATATCTGCTTTGATAGTTGTAAAATGATGTATAGAAAAGCAGAAAAATCAGAAGGGGGGGAAGTTATGTCTTATCAGGTTGGAATTTGTGATGACGAATTATATCAGATTAAAGTAAATAATTTATTTATAAAAGAAATAGCATCAAAAAACGGATATGACTTTGAATGCCACGGTTTTTCATCGGGAAATCAGTTGCGGAATTATTTATCATCCCACCATCTGGATCTTTTGTTTTTAGATATAGATTTAGGAGATGAAACAGGGACAGAGACAGCCGCATGGACTGCGCAGAATTTTCCCGATACTATTATTATCTTTGTAACGGGGCACAGGGAATTTGCAGAAGAAGCTTTTGAAGTAGAGGCACTGGGATATCTGGTAAAGCCATTTGATATTAAAAAGATGGAACATGTGCTGAAGAAGGCAATGAGCCGGTTAGAGAAGAAAGCCGTGGATGAATCGTCAGCAGAAATTATTATTACAGATGAAAATATAAAAAAGAAAATAAGCCACCAGGATATTCTCTATGTGGAGCGGCGGCAGTCAAAGAGTATTATTGTGACCAGACAGAGGGAATATCAGGTATACGAAACCATTACTTCGCTCTGTGAGAGGCTGGGAGATTCTTTTATTCGTATTAAGCAGGGAGAAATTGTTAATCTTAAGATGATAAAAGAAATAAAAGGAAATACTGTGTACTTAAAAAGTGGAAAGGAAATATCAATAGGCAGGACCTACCGTAAAGAGGTGCTGGCGAAATATTTTGGATAGTGCTATTTAATACTTCATATAGAAATGGCAGCGGATGCCGGAGTCGAAAGAACTCCGGCGTCCGTTTTTTGTATGGGTTTTCTGTCAGCAAACAGACATAATTATTTGACATATTTTCATGATTATTCTGCTTTTGTCAATATAAAATGGATGAAAAACACGGATAAAAGGCAGCATAAGCAGGAATTGTTTTAATGGGGATTTTCAGGTGATATGATAAGAGCATAGAAGAAAGGAGTGAAAAAAATGATACACATAATACAAAGAGAATGGTTACGACTTAGTAAACAACCGAAAGTAATAGTAACAACTTTCCTGATGCCATGTGTCCTGATATTTCTGGTTATGGGTTTTTTTTTTCCGGGATACTGGAAAAAGCACCCCAGAAAATAGCAGTGGTTACGGATTCTGCAGAAATAAAGGAATTTATTGCAGAAAACAAATCATATCAGGATATCCTCATTTTTGGTGAAAGGAATGAAAAACTGGAAACCATGTACGATAAGGGTGAGGTGGCAGTGGCTCTGGAAATTGAAGCAGAAGCAAAAACAACCCGGCTGCAGTATGATTCCACAAAGATTTCATCTGCTGACCTGCTGGTGAGGGCACAGGAATTTATCGGTGAACTGGCATTATTTATGCAGAGTGAAGGGTTGTATGAAGAATTTACGGATGCTCAGCCAGAAATACTGGAAAAGGATATAAGTTCTGCTATAGAGAGGGAAGAAGCACGGCTTAATCTCTATGTAAGCATTTTTGTGGCGGTACTGATTTTTATGGTAGGTCAGCCTCTGGCAAGCTTTGCAATAGATTCTTATGTCGGAGAGCGGGAAAGGGGAACCTATGATTCTATCAGACTAAGCGGTGTGGAAATCTTCCAGTTTATCATGGGAAAAACGGTATTTACGGTGACAGTAGGTCTGATATCCAGTGCACTTCAGATAACGACCGTTTTGCTGGGAATACAGTATTTTATGGGAAGCATGGAAGTAGGGCATTATCTGGATAACACTATGATGATGGTAATAACCATTGTATTAACAGGCTGCATTAGTCTGGCTATACTGGTGGCGGTGCTGATTTATCTTTCTACTTTTTTTGAAAAGGTAAGGGATGCTGCAACTTATGCCGCAATTGGTACTCTGGCCTTTACCCTGTTATCTCAGACTGGTAATGTGACAGACAGTAAAGTTCTGGAGTATCTTCCATTATTAAATATTAATCAGCTTGTTGTAAGAAATGCACATGGTTCTGCAGTTATTTTACCGTTACTAATAAGCCTGGTAATTGGAACAACAGTTGTGGCTGTTGTGACACAAAGTTCGGTTTTAAGATTAAAAAGCAAGGAAATGTAGAGTTATTGTAAAGGAGAGAAAAATGATTAGAATTAATGGTTTATCAAAACAGTTTACAGAAAAAACAGCCGTAAAGAGGGTGGATTTTGAAATAAATAATGGGGAAATTTTTGCACTTCTCGGTCCGAACGGTGCGGGGAAAACGACAACCATGAGAATGCTTTCCACACTTTTAAAGCCGACGGCAGGTTCCATTTTCATTAACAGCTGGGACACACAGAAGGACGCAAAGGAGATTAAGAAGAATATCGGGTTTTTAACGACAGAAATCCGTTTAGACGGGCAGTTTACCCCCAATGAATTAGCAGCTTTTTATGGAAAGCTTTATGGTCTTAATAAAAAGACCCTGGAGGAAAACAAAAGAAAACTGTTTGACTATTTTGAAATTACACAAATTGCAGACAGAAGATATGAGACGTTTTCAACAGGCATGAAACAGAAGACGTCTATTGCAATCTGCCTGATAC
>CAYNOE010000079.1:0-11942 GCA_964398745.1 uncultured Lachnobacterium sp. | reverse complement strand
ATTTTTATTTATATGCTGGAAGTATTTGGTATTATAGGTTGTTATATTACTGGACTTTGGTTATGGAAAAAAGGATGGTTAGAAAGGATAGTGGTTTAATGGAAAATCTGGTCAGACTGGAAAACGTGTATAAAAGTTTTAAGAATGAAGAGGTTTTAAAAGATATTTGTCTTAATTTGCAAAGGGGGAAAATATATGGGATTGTAGGGAAAAACGGCTCTGGAAAGACAGTGCTCTTTAAAATTATTGCAGGGTTTGTCAAACCGACAAAAGGACATGTTTTTGTTAATAATAAAGAAATTGGGGTTGATGTTGATTTTGCAGAAAGCATAGGACTTATTATTGAAACACCGGGTTTTCTGTCACAATATAGTGCATATAAGAATCTTGAGTATCTGGCAAGCATAAGGAATAAAATTACAAAGGAACAGATTAGAAATGCGATTACTATGGTTGGACTGGATGCTGGGAGCTCTAAGAAAGTGGGAAAGTTTTCCTTGGGCATGAGGCAGAGGTTAGGCATTGCGCAGGCAATTATGGAAAATCCAGATTTACTTATTTTGGATGAGCCAATGAATGGGCTGGATAAAGAGGGCATTAGGATAGTAAGGGGTATTTTGAAAAAATTAAAGGGGAATGGAAAGACAATTATCATGGCGAGTCATTAAATAGAAGATATGGAAGTATGTGATGAAATATATGAATTGGATAAAGGAGTACTGAGGATGGCAAATAATAATTAATTTGATAATTTTCCAAAGGGAAGATTAATTTAGACCAAATTTCGTCTGACAGAAGGGAAGAAAGCTATTATGAAAAAAATTTTATGTTTTGGTCTTTGCATTGCCATGCTGACAGGATGTGCAGCCCAAACGAAAGACATTGCAAAGACCGGCACAGAAAACCAGAGTATACAGCAGACAGAAGATTCTGGGCAGACGGATTCTGCAGTTATGAAAAAACTGGAGGATATGGCTGGCTGTATGGAAAAACAGATTCCGCAGATTACTTACACGCCGATGGATTTGCGGCTTCTGGAATTTTATACGGAATCTTTAAAGGATGAGTATGATTTTTACGGACGTTTTTCTAATCTGGGTTATGCATATATTATTGGGATATGCAAAGAAGAAAAAAGCAGTATCAGCGGTTTACAAACAGGATTGCTGCACTGGGAATTTTCCCGGACTCCTTACAATGAAAGTTATGTGAAGCTTGGAAACTGGACAGATGATGAGCAGTTTGAGGAGGTATACCGTTTTCCGGGTGTAAGTTCCCTGTTTATGGATGATGCCGGCAAGAGCTTGTATCTGGGCATCAGCCAGCCGGACGGGGCGGATATTGGAAAAGTATTTGACCATCTGGTAAATAATAAAGAGGAGGATTATCTGAATGAGCTGTCCCAAAAAAATGCACAGATGCTTCCTCCTGTGGACGGGGCATTCCTGCAGCTGAGAAAATGGGAGCATGGAACATACCGCTGTGAATACATTCCGGTATCAAATCAGGAATTTTCGGATATGACAGGTGACGGGACGGATGTATTACAGATGCAGGTGGAGCCGACAGGAATCGAACTGTTTACGTCCATTGAAACATGGCGGGATGGTGAAAACCGCTTAGAGAATCTGAACGGGCCGGTGATGGACTTTGTAAAGGAACATGATCTTTTTTGTGTGCAGTCAGTGGATGAAATCAAGGATATTGCAAAGATTGAATACATACCGGATGGTCAGAGTGAACCGGCGAAAATCATTGAAGATGCAGATGCGGTAGACAGTATTGAAAAACTCCTGCAGGCATCTGTTTTTACAGGGGCAGGGGACTGTCCGTATACGGATTTGCTGGTATTAACCAAAAAAGACGGCAGTAAACTGGAACTTCAGCTTGCAGCCGACAGTTGTGATGGATTTATTCTGGGAAGTTACGCCTGTTATACACCCGGAAAGGAAGCATGGGAGAAGTTGAAGAAGTGTTTGCAAAAGTGAAAAGGAGTTTTCTGCTGTCGTTACTTCAACGCCTTCCTCTTCAGGCATAAACTTTACAATCTCCATATTCAGGGGCGCATCTTCAACCAGCAGAACCTTCATGCCATTCCGACAGACTGCCGGTTCCTTTCTGTTCGCTGCAATTTGAGCTGTTCTCCTGGGTAAAGGAATCCCATATTCTTTCCAGAAAATCCGGTTTCATACCAATTCCGGTATCCTCTATCTCAAAATGATAGACAGCCTTTTTATCCTTGTAAGAAAGCTCACGTACCTGAAAAAAATTTTTTCCTCCGTCCGGGGTAAATTTTACGGCATTTCCCAGAATATTGATTAGTATCTGGCGTAAACGCAGTTCGTCGCCGAAGAGTACAGGATGATGAAACCTGCCAAACTCCCTGACAAAATCTATCTGCCTCTGTGCCAGCAGGCTTTCTACAATGGAAGCACAACTGTTAATAACTTCCCGCATATCCATCGGTTCGTGATTACCATCAAGAATGGATAACAGGTATGTTAAAACTATGTTACGGTGCCTGAAAAATTAGTGGGAATATTATTGTAAACATAAATATTTTTAGTATAATTGAAATATAACAGAAAGAATGATTATAAAGGAAAGAGACAAATGCTTACTTACAATATGGAACGCCGGAACGGGGAGTCAAGGTATTACTATATTTACAAAATGATAAAAAAAGATATACAGGGCGGTATATTGAAAAAAGGTGATAAGCTTCCATCCAAGCGCGCGCTGGCGGAACATCTTGGAGTGAGCCTGATTACGGTGGAAAATGCGTACCAGATGTTAAGGGAAGAAGGGTATATTGAACCGAGGGAAAGAAGCGGACATTATGTCTGTGAGATACATGCCATGACGCGCGGAAGAAAGACAAACCAGCAGTTATGCATGCTGCCGGCTGTGGAGAAAGAAAAGTCCGGCACGGAAACCGCAAACTTCCCTTCTTCCCTGTATTTTAAAACGGTGCGTGCCGTTATTACAAACTACGGGGAGGAGCTTCTTAAGCGTTCCCCGAATGAAGGCTGCGCCATTTTAAGAAACAGTATTGCTGCCTATCTGCTTCGCTACCGCGGGGTTTTTGCGCAGCCAAAGCAGATTATCATAGGCTCCGGGGCTGAGCACCTGTACAGCACAGTGGTAAGGCTTTTGGGCCGGGATAAAATATACGGAATCGAGGAACCGTCCTATTACCAGATACGCAATGCCTATGAAGGGATGGGGGCGGTCTGTGAAGCCCTTGCCATGGGATCTGACGGAATTAAAAGCGAACTGTTAAAAACCACGGGGGCAGACGTGCTGCATGTAACGCCGTTTCACAGCTATCCGTCCGGTGTGACGGCGACAATCGGCAAGCGGTATGAATACCTGAAATGGGCCGGACAGAAAAACCGCCTGATTGTGGAGGATGATTTTGACAGCGAATTTTTTATGCCGGGAAAACCAGTGGAAACCTTGTTTATGCTGGATGACAGCAATTCAGTCATTTATATTAACACGTTTTCGAAAAGCCTGTCCCCGTCCATGCGTATGGGCTATATGATACTGCCTGTACGCCTTCTGGATGCATATTATGAAACGTCCGGAGGGTTTTCCTGTACAGTTCCGGTGCTGGAGCAGTACGCACTGGCGGAATTTATTAATAAAGGATATTTTGAACAGCACTTAAGCCGTGTGAGAAGAAGGATGGACAGAAAGCTGTAAACGGATTATATATATCCGCATGAAACTGCTTGACAAAAGTCTGTCTATGGTGTATATATGATATATAAACAGATAATACAGATAGAACCGGAGCGGACGGACCTTTATGAGAAAAGAGGTGATGGCATGAAGATTATGCAGAATTCAGGAGAACCCATTTATCATCAGATTGCAAGCCAGTTCAAGAATGATATCTTAGCGGGCAGATATGGGCAGGGAGAGTATCTGCCGTCTATCCGCAGACTGGCAAAGGAATTAAAGATTAGCGTTATTACCACGATGAAAGCCTATGAAGAGCTTGAGGAAGAGGGGCTTGTGACAGCCGTTCAGGGAAAGGGCTTTTATGTCAATGCGCAGGACAGCGAAATGTTAAGGGAGCAGCACCTGCGCAAGGTGGAGGATTCCCTTACGGAGGCAATTGCGGCAGCGGACATAGCGGGACTTACGGATGAGGAGCTTATGGATATTTTAAGGAAGCTTCTTGTCATGAAAGAGGAAGATTAAACAGAACACAGACCAGAATCTGGAACAGGAGGTTTTAAATGGAATTTAATAATGCAGTTGAGGTTAAAAATCTCTATAAAAAATACAAAAAATTTGTACTGGATATTCCCGGACTTCGGGTTCCAAAAGGTTTTGCCACGGCATTAATCGGGGAAAACGGTGCAGGTAAAACCACCTTTTTAAACATTCTTGCCGGAATACGCCTGGATTATAAGGGGGAAATTACTTATCTGGGGCGTTACAGTGATAAGCAGAGGGAAGAAATCCCTGATGTAAAAGAAAAAATCGGATATACGGGACCGGGCTGTTATTATCTTCCACAGTGGAATATTTCGCAGGTGGCTAAAATCAGTGAACTTCTTTTTTCAGGTTTTCACGCAGACCGGTTTCAGAAATGGTGTGACACTCTTGTGATTGGGGGAAATGCAAAGGAACGAAACAAAAAAATCAGTTCTCTTTCCGATGGAAATAAGATGAAACTGATGATTGCGGGGGTATTGTCCAGGGATACAGAGCTTTTGATTATGGATGAGCCGGCTTCCCCACTGGATCCGCTGATGCGGGAACAACTGTGTGAAATTATCCGGGATTATCTTTTGGAGGATGAGGGGGAGAGGAGTGTTTTTTTCTCCACCCATAACATAACGGACATGGAGAGTGTTACGGATTATGCCATTATTATGGCGGACGGGCAGATTGTGGAGAGCGGGTTTGTGGAGGATTTAAAGGAAAAATATGTACTTGTCAGGGGGGAATTACAGGATCTTCCCCATGCAAAAGAGATACTTTTTTCCATCAGCTCCGGTAAATACGGGTTTGAAGGAATCTGTCTTTCCCGGAAGATGGAAGCGCTTGCCGGATGTGATATCAGTGTGGAACTGCCGACACTTTCCCAGATCTGTGTGGCGGTTATGAAAAATCATTCCCGGCTTGGAAAGCAGGTGTGAGCCATGGGAAAAATATTTAAAGGTTATCTGGCATTTACATCAGTAAAATACCGGATATGGGGGCTTATCTTTTTTCCGGCGCTCTTTTTGGCAGTTTCTGTTTTTACCGGAAATATAGCACTGACCGGAGGTTTTATTATAATGTTTGAGGTTATTTCGGATTACTGGCTGTTTAGCGGCATATGTGAGAAAAATTCTAATTATACAGAATACTGCAAGACCTCCGTCCGGGGAATAAAAATAATAAAAAAAGGGCTGGAAGGAGACCTGCTGCGACGGTTTCTTTATCTTATGATACTTGCTGCGGCCGTCTGTTTCCGGTCAAAAAAGGCATGGGTATTTGTTCAGGTCCTGCTGATTTATATGCTTAGTACGGCGGCTTTGAATGTTACGAGGCTGTGGTCCGGTGTATGGATTCAGCTTATAATGTCATCCTTTGTGTTTTTGGCATATACATTGTTTCAAATGATTCTTTTTGTTCCGCCGGTGTCTGTTATGACTCTGTTTTTTGCTGCTGGATCCGTTTTTGCCAGTGTTGCAACTGTATGGCATGCATTGATTCGTATGAAAGGAAGTTATTATGAAGAAGGAAGTAATAAAGGCTTTTAAGCTCGCCCGTTACGGGGTATCCGCGAAAGGAAACATGATATGTATGGTTATCTTTTTTATAACAGGAACGGTTTTTGGTTTCCTGCCGCCGGAAGGGGATATATTTTTAAAATCGCTGTGGAGTGATTTGTTAGTCATCTGTGCCGCCATGTTTCCCAGCCAGTTACTGATTTCAACAGATCTGGCGTTTCTGGTGCAGACGTCTCCTTATAAGAAAAAACTCCAGACAGGACTGCTGGTAAAGGTGACCTTTATCTGCAATTTTGTAGCGCTGATCTGGCTGCTTCTTTTAAAAATCGTATCGGGAGTATTATACCACTCTGTAAATACAAGGCTGTCGTCGCTCGTTGTGACGGGAATCCTTTTGCTTTTTATTACAGCTTTAAACAGTGTTATTTATAAATTCTTTTTACTGACATTTATTGGAATTTATGTATTTGCACTGGCGTCAGGGCTGCTTGTGGCAAACGGGAAAGGAGCATTTTTGATTTCTGCTGTTTCCCCCGTATGTACGGTTGTTTTTTCATTTTGCTGTATTATTCTGGGAAGTCTTCTGGAATACGGAATTTCAAAACTGATTTATAAGCAGGAACTTTCAAGATTTGCATTTGGGGCTGCATTGCACAGATAAAAAAATATTTTTCAAAGAGCCGGTCATCAGATGACCGGCTCTTCTGAGGGGAGTATAAATAATTAATAAGAGGTATAACATTGAAAAGCAAATACTTTTCATTTATTATTATAATTCATAAAATTACAGATTGCAATGAAAACAATGTATAATTTTTGACTGGCTTGGAACAATATTTTTGTAACAAATCAATCAAAAACCATCCAGTACGGATGGGAAAGCAGGAGGTACACAATGGCTTACAACAGTACAAGCAAGAACAGCACAAGCAATGCAACAAATGCATCCAACGCAACGAATGCAGGCGGAAGCAACAAGGCTTCCAACAAGACGTCTAACCAGTCTTCCAACAAGACCAGCAACAAGACGTCCAACAAGACTTCCAATGCAACTGATGCATCGGATTCTGCCAGTGACTGTCATCATCAGTAGATTGGCAGCATAATATAATAGAAAACAGATTATGGAGTATGGCTCTGTAATCTGTTTTCTATTTTTATGGGGGAACAGATATTGGAATTTGATATTGTGTATGCCGTGGATTTGGAAAAAACACTGAAGGAGAGCAGGGGGATTCTTCTGGATATCAGGGAGCCAAAGGAGTATGCAAAGGAACACTGGCCACTGGCGCGCAGTTTTCCGTATGAAGAACTGGAGCGCGGGTACAAAAGGCTTCCGAAGAACCGCAGGATTATTATTTACTGCGAACACGGAGGGGGAAGTATGCAGATGGCAAGGATGCTCGGAAAGGAAGGATACCATGTCGCAACAGTGGTGGGGGGGTATGAGGCGATGAAAAAAGTAAATAGAAAAACAGGCAAAAATTTTTAAGAAAACTGTTTCAAAAATCTTCAAAATGTGCAAGAATATATATAATACCAAAGCAGGAGATTAAAAAACGAAAATGAAACGATACGAACTGGTTGCCCCATGCCATTTCGGGCTGGAGGCAGTGACGAAAAGAGAAATATATGACCTCGGATATGAAATTACAAGGGTGGAGGACGGCAGGATTACATTTGAAGGTGACGCCGAAGCGATTTGCCGCGCAAACATATTTTTAAGAAGTACGGAGCGGATCCTGCTTCTTGTGGGACGTTTCAGGGCCACGACATTTGACGAACTGTTTGAGCAGGTCAGGGCACTGCCGTGGGAGGAATATATTCCTGAGAACGGAAAATTCTGGGTGACAAAGGCGTCTTCCGTCAAAAGCAGCCTTTTTAGTTCTTCGGATATTCAGTCCATAGCCAAAAAAGCAATGGTGGAGCGTTTGAAACAGTCTTACCATCTGGACTGGTTTCCGGAGGACGGGGCCCAATATCCGGTCCGCATTTTTTTGTACAAGGACGAAGTGATGGTGACGCTGGATACTTCGGGGGATTCACTGCACAAAAGAGGTTACCGCCTGATGTCAGGGAGGGCGCCGCTTACAGAAACGCTGGCTGCTGCGCTTATCATGCTGACACCGTGGAAAAAGGACAGGATTCTTGTTGATCCGTTCTGCGGGAGCGGCACTTTTCTGATTGAAGCCGCGCTGATGGCGGCAAATATTGCGCCGGGGATAAACCGGACTTTTGCAGCCCGGGAATGGACGAATTTTATTCCCGAAAAACTGTGGGATAGTGCTTTTGAGGAAGCGCGTGAAATGGTGGATATGGATATTGAAGTGGATTTGCAGGGGTATGATCTTGACGGGGAAGTATTAAAGGCTGCAAGGGAAAATGCAAAGCGGGCAGGAGTTTTTCATCTGATTCATTTCCAAAAGCGTCAGGTGGCGGATTTGCATCATCCGAAGAAATACGGGTTTATAATAACGAACCCGCCATACGGGGAGCGGATGGAGGACAGGGAAATCCTTCCTGCGCTTTATTCCCAGATTGGGCAGGCTTTCCGCGGGCTGGATTCGTGGTCCATGTATCTGATTACGGCTTATGAAAACGCGGAACATTACATAGGAAAAAAGGCGGATAAAAACCGCAAGATTTATAATGGTATGATAAAAACCTATTTTTACCAGTTTATGGGACCGAAGCCGCCCAGAAGGAAGTAAAGGCATTATTTGAAAGAATATGGAGCAAAATAAATGAGACATTCCAGAAGATATATTGCATTTTCTATCGTGCTTGCAATTTTATTCTGCTGCAAGTTTCAGATTCTGGGTGTGGACCGCGGGGAAATCGGGCATTTCCGCGGGGGAAATCTGGATGGAAAAGTGTGGAGTCCCCTTGTTGCAAAGCATGTAAACGCTGAGACAATCCACGTACAGATTGACAACCAGGAATATACCAGCAGTGAAGGCGGATTATACATGGATGAAAAAAGAAATATCATGCTTCCGGTTACGATGTTAAGAGATGCGCTGGGCTGCAGTGCGCATGTTTACAATGAAAACGTGTTGCTGGTTGAAAAACACAGCCAGTCGGTCCAGATGACACTTGGGAAGGAAGAGGCAAAGCGGAACGGGGAAACTGTAAAACTGAAATCCCCCCTGGTCAGAAACGGGGGGCGCCTGTATGCCAGTTTAAACGACCTGTCCAGTCTGCTGGGCTATAACTGCAGCTTTGATATTGCCAATAATACCGTTACGGCCACGGATGCAGACACTACCGCAGCATTTCCCACACGTTATGACCTGCGGGAGCGAAAGCGGGTTTCAAGGATTTATAACCAGGGAGCTTATGGTACCTGCTGGGCGTTTGCGGCAACAAGTGCACTGGAGTCATCCCTCCTTCCGGAGGAATCGCTTTACTTTTCCGTGGATCATATGAGTATGAACAATTCTTTCAATGCAAACCAGTATGATGGCGGGGAGTATACGATGGGAATGGCATATCTTGCCGCATGGCAGGGACCGGTCAATGAAGAGGATGACCCGTATGGGGACGGGCGGACAGACAGCTCATTAAAGGCCGTAAAGCATGTGCAGGAAATACAGATTATTGATGGAAAAGATTATGAGGGAATCAAAAAGGCCGTGTTCCAGTATGGCGGAGTGGAATCCTCATTGTATAGTGGCATAAGAAGCGCCGCGGGGAGTTCTGTTTTTTACAACCAGGAAACAAACGCCTACTGCTATATCGGAACGGAAAAACCAAACCATGATGTGGTAATCATCGGGTGGGATGACAATTATCCGGCCTCGAATTTTAATACTCCCCTTGAAGGGGACGGCGCGTTTATCTGCCAGAACAGCTGGGGAGACGGGTTTGGCGAGGATGGCGTTTTTTACGTTTCTTATTACGACACGAATATCGGGACGCACAATGTTGTCTGTACCCGTGTGGAACCCGTGGACAATTATGACAGAATTTACCAGAGCGATTTGTGCGGCTGGGTTGGCAAAATGGGTTATGACAGGGAACAGATATACGGGGCGAATGTGTTTGCCGCAGAAGGAAAGGAAAACGTTAAGGCTGCAGGTTTTTATGCGACGGGAGCCAATACGGAATACGAAATTTATATCGTACAGAATTTCAAAAATGAAAAATCTTTTGAAAACCGGACAAAGGCCGCTTCCGGCGTATTACAGAAGGCGGGCTATTACACGGTTGATTTTGACCGGTCATTTTCAGTAAAGCCGGGAGAAAAGTTTGCAGTGCTTTTGTATCTGAAAACACCGGGCGCAACACATCCGATGGCGATTGAGTATGATTCCGGGGATAAACTTTTATCCGGCGTGAATCTGGACGATGGGGAAGGATATATCAGCCTGAATGGGAAAAAATTTACCAATGTAAAAGAAAAACGGGAATGCAACCTGTGTATTAAGGCATTTACGGAGAAACAGTAATGGATAAAAAAGTTTTAAATATTGTTACCGTTTTAAGCGGGATATTTTCTGTCATCATCTGCGTCAGCCTTTATTTTTTTCCGGCACTTCACGAAAAGGAAGTGCTGGCGGCGGAACTGGAGCGGGAAATCGGAAATGCACATCTGGTTGAAACTTCAACGAATCCGGAAGATGTGGTAAAGATGGAGGAAAACTTAAACGCGCAGCTTGAAATCGGACTTCCGGCTGTACTTGGGGAAAAAGAACTTAAAATTGAAAATGACTATCTGAACCAGACTATATATATCCGGTTTGCAGGTGGCGTGGATGATTATTTTGATGAGTATACGATCCGTGGAAGCTGCGACCATATTGCGTCCCTGTCTTACTATAAGGATGGGAATGAAGGTGTTATCGTGCTGGAACTGGACAAGGTGTATGAACTGGATGAAAGATACGCATCGGGAGTGCTGTATCTGGATTTTTTAAGTCCGCATGAGGTTTATGATAAGGTGGTTGTGGTGGATGCCGGACACGGTGGACATGCTCCGGGGGCAGTTCGGCTTGGTGTATCGGAAAAAAATATTGACCTTGAGATTTTAATGCAGCTAAAGCAGATTTTTGAAGACGAAAAAGACGAAAAATATAAGATTGGCGTTTATTATACCAGGACAACTGATACCAATCCGTCATTTGAGCAGCGGGTGCAGCTTGCAAACAAGTCGGAAGCCGATCTTTTTATCAGCATACATAACAATTCGGATTCCACAGGAAATTTTACCAGTACAAGTGGCACGCAGGTAATGTTCAGTGAGTCTGACACATCAAAGATGTCCAGCAGGAAGCTGGCGCAGATATGCATGAAAAATGTGGTTTCCGCCGTGGATGGTACGGACAAGGGACTGCTTAAGGGGGACCGGATTTACATTATCCGTTCCAGCAGGGTTCCGGTTGCATTAATTGAGGTTGGTTTTATGACCAATTATGAGGAACTGGAGAATCTGCAGTCTGCCAGTTACCAGAAAAAGGCGGCAGAAGGCATTTATAACGCAGTAATAGAAGCATTTGAGGAGGGATACTGATATGAAAAGAATTATTTTTGCCACTGGAAATAAAGACAAGATGCGGGAAATCCGTGAAATTATGGCAGACTGCGAGGTGGAAATCCTTTCCATGAAGGAGGCGGGAATTACTGCGGATATCGTAGAGGATGGAAAGACCTTTGAAGAGAATGCGCTGATCAAGGCCCGTGCAATTGCTGATGGAAGCGCGATTGTTCTTGCAGATGATTCGGGGCTGGAAATTGATTATCTGAACAAAGAGCCGGGGGTGTACTCCGCGCGTTATATGGGGGAGGATACGTCTTACGAAATCAAGAACCAGAACCTGATCGACCGGTTGAAGGGCGTACAGGATGCGCAGCGCACGGCGCGTTTTGTGTGTGCCATTGCAGCAGTCCTGCCGGACGGGGAGGAGTTTGTCCTCCGCGAAACGATGGAAGGAAAGATTGGATACGAACCGGAAGGGGAAAATGGATTCGGTTATGATCCAATTTTTTACCCGGCCGGATTTTCATGCTCTTCCGCTGCCCTTTCACGGGAGCAGAAGAATGATATCAGTCACCGCGGGAAAGCGCTTCGTGCCGCAAAAGAGAAACTGAAAAAATTTTTATAAAAAAATTGAAAAAAATTGTTGACATTGGGGACCGCTTGTACTATAATTTTATTTGCGTCACGGATGGGACGAATATTGATTGATTCAATATATTGTAGTC
>CAYNOE010000078.1:7242-12101 GCA_964398745.1 uncultured Lachnobacterium sp. | reverse complement strand
TAAATACAAAAAAAAGACCATAAGAAATGTTCATAAAAAAGGAAAGGTAACTAAAAAATAATTTAAAAAGGAGAAACCATATGGAATTATCAGAGTTATCACAATTTGAAGATTTTGCAAGAAAATATAATTATGAAATACCGGAAGAGGACGGAGAAACTGCAGGCAAACAGCAGGATGGGGAAGTTTCTATTACAGAAGAGCAAACCGTTTCAGAAAATGAAAGTCCGGAACCGGCAGAGACCGGGGAAACAAAAGCTGAAACCGAAAGTTTAAATACATCAAGAATACAGGATATAAAAACCGAAAATCCTTATGGAAATATCTCAAGTGAAATCAGTACCACATTAGCATATTTACACGGGGTCAGGGAAGAATTTCTGACGAATCCCGATTTTAATTACAGCCAGGGAGCGCTTGCAAAGCTGGAAAACAATGATAACTGTAAGATTATCCGTTCTTTATGTATCCTGCGTTCCAACGTAATCCGGAAATTCAAGGCCATAAGGGATGCCATAAAATTTGACTATAAAAGTATTTACCAGATTCCGGAGCTTGGAATCAGGGAACTGGAATATTTAAGCAGCAAAAATATTTATCCGTTTACCGGAAAGGACAATGTAAAATCTTTTGGGGTACTGTTGAATAAAGTTATTTCCGAACGAATTAATAATTGCAAAAGCGTATTTCCAAACTGGATTAACTGGGAATATATCAGATCCCTGTTTGTCATGAAAAACGGCTCTGATGAAACAAAGTATATGGATGAAGTAAAAAAGTTCTATGCCAATTATGCATATTATCCGGCAAAACAGTATGTATACATGGAAACACCGATGGATATCCACAGACTGTTCAACAATGACCGTACCTGCTTAAAGGTACTATACAAAATTTACGGGGATGATTTTAACGACTTTAGCAAAATTTCTGATGTGGAAGAGGATGTTAAGCACAATGTCTATGATTTTCTTTTTGCAAGTGAGAAGGTCATTATGGTGGTCGATTGCGAAAACTCCGATCCATACCGCCTCTGTGCCGCATTAAAAAGCCTGGACAACAATCAGCTTTCCAAGATTTCCAAAATCATGCTTTTTAATGACTCCCATACCTCATCAGTATGGACAGATATTCATACTTATACCAGGATTCCTGTCGTTCCACTTATGATTGACCGTGTCAAGGATGACAAATCCCTTGTGGATATGCGCCTTGCCGCAGAAACCTGCAGGGAGCATTACAAGAACGGGGTAGACGGCATTATTGTCTGCTCCAGCGACAGTGATTACTGGGCTCTTGTCGAATCCTTAAGCACTGCCAAATTCCTGTTTATGGTAGAACATGGAAAATGCGGGGTGGATATCAAGCGCGCCTTTGAAGACAAGGGAATTTTCTACTGTTATCTGGACCAGTTTTATTCCGGTGATTTAATGGCAATGAAGGAAAATGCCATCCGCAAGGATTTTGCCAGAAGCCTGCAGCGTTTCTCCTTTTCCTTTGACCAATTACTGGAGCAGGCAATTATTTCTTCCCGTGCGGATTTGACAGAAGGGGAGATTGCTTCCATCCGAAGCCGGATATTAAAGGTCTTAAGGATTGAAATAGAAAACGGAATTGCCAGTTTAAAGATTAACGAAGGATGATTCCATGAAAGAATTTACGATCAGGGCAAATGAAGCAGGACAGCGTCTGGATAAGTATTTAAAAAAACTTCTTCCGGACGCTTCCGGCGGATTTATATATAAAATGCTCCGGAAAAAAAATATTATACATAATGGGAAAAAAGCGGCTGGAAATGAAATACTAAAAGTGGGTGACCACATTAAACTTTTTTTTAGCGATGAAACTTTCCTTAAGTTTTCCAGAAATCCCGCAGAGGTTCAGAAAGAATATGAAGACCTTAAAAAACTGCCGATGAACGGCCTTAAAGTAATTTATGAAGATGCGGATATCTTAATTGCAGATAAACCTTCCGGCATGCTCTCACAGAAAGCAAAAGCCACGGATTTGTCTGCAAATGAGTATCTGCTCGGATATCTGGCCAGAAGCAACGCGTTGAACTTAAAGGATTTTATGACGTTTACCCCTTCCGTCTGCAACCGCCTGGATTTAAATACGACAGGACTTCTGTTAATGGGAAAATCCCTGAACGGACTGCAGGAGCTTTCCATGGCATTAAAGGAGCATAAGATAAATAAATATTATCTTGCTGCGGTTAAAGGAGAAGTAAAAGATTCGCTTCATCTTTCAGGTTATCTTCTTAAGGATGAACGCACCAACCGTGTCAGAATTTATGAAACGGCGCAAAAGGATGCCGTTTTTATTGAAACAGCTTATCGACCGCTCGCTTATGCCGATTGCTGCACGCTGCTCGAGGTTCACCTGATTACCGGAAAGACGCACCAGATTCGTGCGCATCTTGCCTCGGCAGGGCATCCCGTCATCGGGGATAGAAAATACGGGGATGAGGCAGTGAACTTAAAATACCATAAAGACCTTCAGGTAAACCATCAGCTGCTTCATGCTTACTTCCTGGTATTTTGGGATGGCAGAACATTCCGGACAGAAATACCGGAAATTTTTGACCGGATTTTCGGAAAGGAGAAACTGCAGTGCCTACATGGAATTCCAGAGGATTAAGAGGTTCCACCCTTGAGGATCTTTTAAACCGTACCAATGAAAAGTACTCAGAATGCGGCCTTGCGCTGATTCAGAAAATACCGACGCCGATTACCCCCATTGCCATTGACAAGAAAACACGGCATATAACCCTTGCATATTTTGACCAGAAAAGTACTGTGGACTACATTGGGGCAGTACAGGGTGTTCCGGTCTGTTTTGATGCCAAGGAATGCCATACTGACACATTTCCCCTTGCCAATATCCACGAACACCAGATCCGGTTTATGGAGCAGTTTGAACGGCAGGACGGAATTGCGTTTATTTTAATTTCCTTTACCCAGAGGGATGAATTTTATTACCTGCGTTTTGCCGAGCTGATGAAGTTTTACCGCCGGGCCGGGGAGGGCGGAAGAAAGAGCTTCCGGCATGATGAACTGGATCCTTCGTATTTTCTGCCGGAGATTTCGGGTATCCTGGTTCCGTATTTGCAGGTTTTACAAAAAGATTTAAACGCAAGGGATTGACATTTGTGCGTTTTTCACATATAATAAGCACTGATTTTATTTTGATACCATATTATCACGGTATCACTTTACCATATTAAAGCAAGGAGTTCGAAATGACAGACCAGTTACTACATACACCGGATGGTGTCAGGGATATTTACAACGGGGAATGCCGGCAGAAGCTTTTACTTCAGGAGAAGCTTCATGATGTATTAAAGCAGTATGGATACCGTGATATCCAGACGCCTACCTTTGAGTTTTTTAATATATTCAGCAGCAGAATCGGAACCACCCCTTCAAGAGATTTGTATAAATTTTTTGACAAAGAAGGAAATACCCTTGTTCTCCGCCCTGATTTTACGCCCTCCATCGTAAGAAGTGCGGCAAAATACTATACCGATGAAAAAGTGCCGGTCCGGCTCTGCTATATGGGAAATACATTTATCAATTCCTCTGCCTACCAGGGGCGTTTAAAGGAAAACACCCAGTGCGGCGCAGAAATGATTGGCGAAAAAAGCATCGCAGGAGACGCGGAAATTCTCTCAATGGTTGCAGAGTCCCTGCTTTCAGCCGGATTAACTGAATTTCAGATTTCTGTCGGACATACACAGTTTTTTAAAGGGCTTATGGAGGAAGCGGGGCTTGACAGAGAGCAGGAGATACAGTTACGGGAACTTCTGTTTAACAAGAATTTTTTCGGCGTGGAGGAGTTTACGGAGCATCTGGATATTCCTTCCGGTTTAAAACATTTATTTACCCTTCTGGGACATTTTGATACTACAGCCGAAGAACTGGAGGATGCCTTAAAATTTGCTGTTAATTATCCCAAAATATCAGAAGCGCTGTCTTCCCTGCTGAAACTGGATACCTACCTTAAGACGTATGGGATCAGAAAATATATTTCCTTTGAACTGGGAATCATCAGCGAATACCATTATTATACCGGAATCATTTTTTACGGGTATACCTTTGGAACCGGGGAGGCTGTGGTAAAAGGCGGACGCTATGATACACTTCCTGGTTATTTTGGCATGGATGCCCCGGCAATCGGTTTTGCAATTGTGGTGGACCAGCTTTTAGCTGCGCTTGGCAGACAAAAAATTTCCTTAAACGTACCGGAGGAGCGGGTTCTGATAGTTTATGACGCCGCTTCCTTTGAACGTGCAATCCCAAAAGCACAGCATCTGCGCAGACAAGGCTTTGAGGTTGCACTGACTGTTTCGGATTCCCGGTGGACAAAGGATGATTACTGCAGCTATGCAGCAAAAAACCACATTTCAAATGTAGAATTTATGTAGGAGACCATATGGCATGGAAGAGAACAGATACCTGACATTTGCGCTTGGCAAGGGGCGCCTTGCAAAAAAAACCTTACAGCTTTTAGAGAAAATTGGAATTACATGCGAGGAAATCCTTGCTGAGAATACCAGAAAACTTATTTTTGTAAATGAAGAATTAAAGCTTCGCTTTTTCCTTGCAAAAGGACCGGATGTGCCGACCTATGTGGAGTACGGGGCAGCTGACATTGGCGTAGTCGGAAAGGATACCATTCTGGAAGAAGCCAGAAATATCTATGAAGTCCTGGATTTAGGGTTTGGCAAATGCAGAATGTGCATCTGCGGACCGGAATCTGCAAAAGAACTGTTAATGCATCATGAACAGATTCGCGTGGCAACCAAATACCCGCGTATTGCCAGGGATTATTTTTACAATAAAAAACATCAGACCGTG
>CAYNOE010000078.1:0-7232 GCA_964398745.1 uncultured Lachnobacterium sp. | reverse complement strand
GAAATCATTAAGTTAAATGGTTCAATTGAGCTTGCCCCTATTGTGGGGCTTTCCGAGGTCATCTGTGACATTGTGGAGACCGGGACAACGCTTAAGGAAAACGGGCTTACCGTGCTTGAAGAGGTTCATCCCCTTTCGGCGCGTGTCGTTGTAAACCAGGTCAGCATGAAAATGGAAAATGAACGGATTACAAAGCTTCTAAAAGATTTAAAGACCGTCATTTAACTTATTCAGAAAACAGGAGGAAAACCATATGAAAATCTTAAAGCTTACCGATGATACCAGAAAAGATATTCTGCAGAACCTGTTAAAGAGAAGTCCAAACCATTACCGGGAATATGAAGAACGTGTAAATACCATCACCGAGGCTGTCCATAAGGATGGGGATATGGCTGTTTTTTCATACACGAAGCAGTTTGACGGGGCAGAAATTAACAAAGACAATATCCAGGTAACAAAAGAGGAGATTGAAGAAGCGTACCGGAAAGTAGATCCTGCATTACTTGCAGTAATCCGAAAATCGCTTGTCAATATCCAAAAATACCACGAAAAACAGCTGCAGAATTCATGGTTTACAACGGAAGACGGCATTATTCTGGGACAGAAGGTTACTCCTCTTGAAACCGTGGGTGTATATGTTCCAGGCGGAAAAGCTGCTTACCCGTCCTCACTCCTTATGAACGTGCTCCCCGCAAAAGTGGCAGGCGTGGACAGGATTGTTTTATGTACCCCGCCGGATAAGGAAGGAAAGATTTATCCATCCACCCTTGTGGCTGCAAATGAAGCGGGTGTGGATACGGTTTATAAAGCGGGCGGTGCACAGGCAGTCGCAGCCATGGCATACGGAACTGAAAGCATCCCGAAGGTGGATAAGATTGTGGGACCGGGAAATATTTATGTTGCGCTTGCCAAAAAGGCTGTTTTCGGCTATACTGGCATTGACTCAATCGCAGGACCGAGTGAAATTTTAGTGCTGGCGGATGAAACCGCAAATGCACGTTACGTTGCGGCAGATCTGCTTTCACAGGCAGAACATGACGAGATGGCTTCCGCAATTTTAATTACGACAAGCGCAGAGCTTGCCAGTCAGGTTTCTGAAGAAACCGAAAAATTTATACAGGAACTTTCCCGCAGGGAGATTATTACAAAATCACTGGACAACTACGGATATATTCTCGTTGCCGACAGCATGGAGGATGCCATCGCGGCGGCAAACGACATTGCAAGCGAACACATGGAGATTGTTACAAAAGATGCATTTCATGTTATGACAAAGATAAGGAATGCAGGAGCCATCTTTATCGGGGAATATGCATCTGAACCGCTTGGCGATTATTATGCCGGACCAAACCATGTGCTTCCTACAAACGGAACTGCAAAATTCTTTTCCGCCTTGTCCGTTGATGACTTTATTAAAAAATCAAGCATTATTTCCTATTCACGGGAAGCCCTTGAGAAAGTACATGAAGACATTGAACAGTTTGCAGAATGTGAAACATTAACTGCGCACGCGAATTCCATCCGTGTACGTTTTGAAAGATAACTTCAGTCCATTTTTGCCGCAGGCAAATTTTGCATGGGCTGATGTTCAAAAAACAGGGAGGTAACACTTATGGCTGACAGAACCGCAACCATTGAACGAAAAACCAGAGAAACCGACATTAAGGCAGTCTTAAACCTTGACGGACAGGGGAAATCCGAGATTGAAACGGGAATCGGTTTTTTCAACCATATGCTGGAAGGATTTGCAAAGCATGGATTCTTTGATTTAACTTTAACCTGCAGGGGAGATCTGGCGGTTGACTGCCACCATACAGTGGAAGACTGCGGTATTGTGCTTGGAACGGCCATCCAAAAAGCGCTTGGCAGCAAAGAAAGCATAAAACGCTTCGGAAGCTGCATTCTTCCCATGGATGAAACCCTGGTGCTTTGTGCCGTTGATTTATCCTCGCGTCCCTATCTGGTATTTGACGACAGTTTTACATCAGAACAGATTGGCAGCCTGGATACGGAAATGGTCAGGGAGTTTTTCTATGCTGTTTCCTACAGCGCAGGCATGAACCTTCACCTTAAGGTTCTTTCCTCCGGAAATAACCACCATCTGGCAGAAGCGATGTTTAAAGCATTTGCCCGTGCCCTGAATGAAGCAACGGTTATCGATCCGGGGATACAGGGAATTCTTTCAACGAAAGGAAGTTTATAAAACATGGAACAGAAAAACATAGTTGCTGTCATCTATCTGAAAAACGGAAAAGCGGTGCGTTCCCTGACCGATTTTACACCCGTGGATGATATTTATGAAAGATGCCAGCTTTACAATGACAGCGGCATTGACAAGCTCATGATTTTTGATCTTTCCACAGATGATGAGGAGCATGAAAAAAATATCAATACCATCAATAACATTAACCGCAATATTGACATTAAAGTATGTGCCGGCGGCAATATTGACAGACTTGAAGATATTAAAAAACTTCTTTATGCCGGATGCCTTCAGGTGATTTTAAATGCCTCAAAGCCTTCCAGTATCGACCTTGCAGTGGAGGCAAGCTCTCGGTTTGGAAAAGACCGCATTTTAGCTTCCATCAACAATGTTGACTTCATCTTCAAAAACCAGAATATACTTGAAGATACTTTTCATGAAGTTTTTGTTTTAAATATTTCCATTCTGGATGCGCTGGAAAATTTAACCAATGTCCCCTATATTGTACAGTTGCCGGAATATGATTACGACCAGATTGCCACACTGTTGAAACGTGAAAAAATCCGTGGGGTTGCAGGCTCTTTTATTAATGACCTGAACACGGACATTATGAAGTTAAAGACCAGGTTATCCGCAGACGGAATCCGCATGGATAATTTTGCACCGGATTTACAGTGGGCAGACCTTAAATTGAATTCTGATGGCATGGTTCCGGTTATAGTACAGGATTACCGTACAGACGAGGTTCTGATGCTTGCATACATGAATGAGGAAGCATTCAATACAACCTTAAGTATCGGCAAAATGACCTATTACAGCAGAAGCAGAAACGAACTCTGGACCAAGGGGCTTACCTCCGGACACATTCAGTATGTGAAAAGCCTGACGGCTGACTGTGATTATGATACGATTCTGGCCAAGGTATCACAGGTAGGCAGTGCCTGCCATACCGGAAACCGCACTTGTTTCTTCAACAAAATCGTCCAAAAGGAATACGTGGAGAAGAACCCGCTAAAGGTACTTGAGAGCGTCTATGACGTTATTAAAGAGCGTAAAGAAAATCCGAAAGACGGTTCGTATACTAATTACCTGTTTCAAAGAGGCCAGGATAAAATATTGAAAAAAATCGGGCAGGAATGTACGGAGATTATTATTGCATCCAAAAATCCGGATTCCGAGGCCATCAAATACGAAATTTCTGATTTCCTTTATTATACCATGCTTTTAATGGTTGATAAGGGGGTAAGCTGGCAGGATATCACCAATGAACTTGCCCAGCGGTAACAAAAGTCAAATACCTTTCGGCAGTCGCCAAATATCCGCGCCAGCGCGGCTGCCTGGCTCGTTGCTCGCGGAAATAAAGGATTAAAAAGCCATGAAAAAACCAGCTTTAAGTGATGAAATATTAATGCAGGTGGAAAAGCCTGCAAGATATATTGGAAATGAATTAAATTCCGTAAAAAAGGACACATCGCAGATTCGTTTTGCGATGTGTTTTCCTGATGTATATGAAATTGGAATGTCTCATCTGGGAATCCAGATCCTTTATGATATGTTTAACCGCAGAACGGATACCTGGTGTGAACGTGTATATTCCCCGTGGCCGGATCTGCATAAAATCATGAAAGAAAAAAACATTCCGCTTTTCGGGCTGGAATCCCAGGAACCGGTTAAAAACTTTGACTTTATAGGCATCACGCTCCAGTTTGAAATGTGTTATACCAACATTTTGCAGCTTCTGGATCTTACGCAGATTCCCCTTTATGCAAAGGAACGGACCGACCGGGATCCCATTGTGTTAGGCGGGGGACCATGCGTTTATAATCCGGAACCCATTGCAGATTTTTTTGACTGTTTTTATATCGGGGAGGGCGAAACAAGGTATGATGAATTCTTAAATCTTTACAAAAAAATAAAAGCAGATGGTTATTCCCGTGAAATTTTCTTGCATGAAGCCGCAAAAATTCCTGGAATTTATGTTCCTTCCCTTTATGAAGTAAGTTATAAAGAGGACGGTACAATTGCGGAATTTGTTCCAGTTTATGATGATATTCCATCCAGAATCCAAAAGCAGACGGATATGGATTTGTCGGCATCCGTGTATCCGGAAAAACCAGTCGTACCGTTTATTAAGGCAACACAGGACCGTGCCGTTTTAGAAATCCAGAGAGGCTGTATCAGGGGCTGCCGGTTCTGCCAGGCGGGGATGATTTACCGCCCGAACCGTGAAAAGGATGTGGAGCGTTTAAAGGATCTGGCAAGAACCATCCTTGCATCCACAGGTTATGAGGAAATTTCCTTAAGCTCCTTAAGTTCCTCCGATTATTCTGCATTAAATGAGCTGATTCAGTTTCTGATTGAAGAATGCCAAAAACAGAAGGTCAATATCTCCCTGCCGTCACTTCGGATTGATGCTTTTTCACTTGATATTATGAAAAAGGTACAGGATGTTAAAAAAAGCAGCCTGACATTTGCACCGGAAGCCGGTTCGCAGAGGCTTAGGAATGTCATAAACAAAGGACTTACAAAGGATGATATTTTAGGTGGAAGCAGACAGGCCTTTGAAGGCGGATGGAATAAAGTAAAGCTGTACTTTATGCTTGGCCTTCCCACGGAAACCGTGGAAGATATGAACGCAATCCCTGAACTTGCCAATGAAATTGCAGCCCTTTATTATGAAACAGTTCCAAAGGAACAACGAAACGGCAAATGCCAGATTACCATCAGCACCTCTTTTTTTGTCCCGAAGCCGTTTACCCCGTTCCAGTGGGCGTCCATGTTTGACAGGGAAGAATATTTAAACCGTGCCGGAATTGTAAATGCCCATGTGAAAGAACAGTTAAACAGAAAAAGCATCCGTTACAACTGGCATGAAGCAGATATTACCGTACTTGAAGGGGTTCTGGCAAGGGGCGACCGCAGACTTTCCAGGGTAATCCATTATGTCTATGGACACGGCGGATTTTTTGATGCATGGTCTGATTTCTTTAATTTTAATCTCTGGCTGGAAGCATTTGAAGCCTGCGGGATTTCAATTGATTTTTATAATAAACGTAAACGCCCGGAAGATGAAATCTTTCCATGGGATTTCATTGACGCGGGGGTATCAAAGGATTTTCTCCTGCGGGAATGGAAAAAAGCATTACAGGAAGAAATTACACCAAACTGCAGAAGCCGTTGCGCGGGCTGCGGGGCGAACCAGTTTGAGGGAGGTGTCTGTTTTGAAAATAAGAATTAAATTCCGCAGGTGGGGCTCAATGAAATTTATCGGGCATCTTGACATGATGCGTTTTTTCCAGAAAGCAATACGCCGCGCCAGAATTGATATCTGTTATTCAAACGGATATTCCCCGCACCAGATTATGTCGTTTGCAGCCCCCCTCGGAGTGGGAATTACAAGTGACGGGGAATATTTTGACATTGAAGTAAATTCTACGCAGCCGTCAAAGGAGTCCATTGCTGCATTAAATTCCGCCATGGTGGACGGAGTTGAAGTCATTTCATATGTAAGGCTTGAAGACAGTGCCAAAACAGCGATGTCGCTTGTGGCAGCGGCAGATTACACCCTTTCCTTTAAAGAAGGATATGAAAGTCCTTACAGCGTTTTGGAATGGAATGAAATTCTCCTGCGGGAATTTATAAACCGGCCGGATTTTATAATCACAAAAAAGACAAAAAAAAGTGAACGCACCATTGATTTAAAGCCGCTTGTATATAGGTTCACTGTGGAAGAAAAAGAAAGTAAACCCGTTTTTTACCTGCGTGTTTCCACTGGAAGCACCGACAATATAAAACCGGAGCTGGTACTTTCGGAATTATTCAAACGATCTGGACAGGAATACAATGAAAATGCCATTCAGATTCACCGGCTGGAAGTCTGTTACCGTGATAAAGAAAACAGGCTTCTTCCGCTGGAAACGGCAGGAGAGGAATTAAAGTAACCATGAACCGTATCATACTTACCAGAATCAGACATCATGAAAAGCTTTTTACCCTGTATGCCCTTGTGAATGAAAAACGCCGTTTTCTGGATCTGCAGATTTTTGAACCGCAGGAATATACGCTGTTAAATAATATTTATACCGCCTACGTCGAAAAAATCGTTCCGGGCATCCATGCCGCCTTTGTAAGGATTGCAGACGGGCAGAAATGCTATCTTCCCCTGGAAGAACTAAAATCTCCGGTTTTTACAAAAAAACAGTCTGCCAGAAAGGAAATCTGCGAAGGAGACATTCTTCTTGTACAGGTCATAAAAGACGCGGTCAAAACAAAGGATGCGGTTGTCAGCTCCAAACTGGTTCTTCACGGAAAACACTGTTTTCTGACAACGGATGACACGGTTCTTGGAGTTTCCAAAAAAATCCCCAAAGAGCGTAAGGAAGAGCTTCTTTTGCTGGGAAACAGGTTATGTCCGCTCCATGAAGAAAAAGGCTACGGTATTGTATTTAGAACCAGTGCGGGAGAGGCTTCCATACAGGAACTAAAAGAGGATGTCCATACACTCTTAACTGCTTACGATAACGTTCTGACAACCGGGCTGCATACACACTACGGAAGTCTGGTTTATCATGAACTGCCGGGCTGGCTGCTGCGGTTAAAGGCACAGGATTTTACGGATGTGGAGGGCATTTATACGGATCATCAGGATTTATATGAAGAAGCTGCGGCATATTTCCCGGAACTGTCCGGCAAAGGACTTTTAAATTTTTATGAGGATTCCGCCGTGAGCCTGTCCACACTGTATAATATAAAGGGCAGCATGGAAAAACTCACATCCAAAAAAATATGGCTGGATTCCGGTGCCAATATCATTATTGAAATGCTCGAAACCTTAACGGTCATTGATGTCAACAGCGCAAAGAACCTGACAAAAAAACCGGATGCATTATTTTCCGTCAACATGGAGGCAGCTGTTGAAATTGCAAGGCAGTTAAGGCTTAGGAATATTTCCGGCATGGTCATCATTGATTTTATCAACTTAAAAAATGAAAAAGAACGTTGTAATAGCATTTCTAGTATTAATTGGAGT